>NZ_JAGKSG010000038.1:0-44160 GCF_018119385.1 Massilia sp. AB1
CCGGACAGCCGGGCCAGGCTCCGGCCCAGCCGGCCGCGCCCGCGTCCCAGTTTCGCCCGGTGACGCCACCGAACGGGAAGTGACACCATCATGAACAATCTGTTGCCTTACGCCTTCGCACGCGACCACGTCGTGCTGGCGCGCGGCGGCGACGAACCGGGGCAGAGCGTGGAAGTGCTGGTCTCCAGCGCCACCTCGCCCGCCGCGATCGCCGAAGTGTCGCGCCGTTTCGGGCGCATCACCCTGCGCCGCCTCGAGCGCGGCGAGCTCGACGACGCCATCGCCAGCGCCTATGCCGGCGCGGGCGGCGACGCCTCGCAAGTCGCCGACGAGTTCGACGCCGACCTCGACCTGACCAAGCTGCTGCAGGACGTGCCGGCCATCGAAGACCTGCTCGAATCCTCGGACGACGCGCCGGTGATCCGCATGATCAATGCGCTGCTCACCCAGTCGCTGCGCGAAGGCGCCTCCGATATCCACATCGAGCCCTTCGAGCAGACCTCGGTGGTGCGCTTCCGCGTCGACGGCGCGCTGCGCGACATCGTGCGGCCCAAGAAGGCCATCCACGCGTCGCTGATCTCGCGTATCAAGATCATGTCGCAGCTCGACATCGCCGAGAAGCGCCTGCCGCAGGACGGCCGCATCACCCTGCGGGTGGGCGGCAAGCCGGTCGACGTGCGCGTCTCGACCCTGCCGACCGGCCACGGCGAACGCGCCGTGCTGCGTCTGCTGGACAAGGAAGCCGGGCGCCTCGACCTCGGCCACCTGGGCATGAGCCCGGACATGCTGCCGCAGTTCGACAGCCTGATCAACCAGCCGCACGGCATCGTGCTGGTCACCGGCCCGACCGGTTCCGGCAAGACCACCACCCTGTACGCGGCGCTGTCGCGCCTGAACGCGTCGACCACCAACATCATGACGGTGGAAGACCCGATCGAATACGACCTCAACGGCATCGGCCAGACCCAGGTCAACGCCCGCATCGACATGACCTTCGCCAAGGCCCTGCGCGCCATCCTGCGCCAGGACCCGGACGTGATCATGATCGGCGAGATCCGCGACCTGGAAACGGCGCAGATCGCGGTCCAGGCCTCGCTCACCGGCCACCTGGTGCTGGCGACCCTGCACACCAACGACGCCGCCGCCGCCGTGACGCGCCTGCTGGACATGGGCATCGAGCCCTTCCTGCTGTCGTCCTCCCTGATCGGCGTGATGGCCCAGCGCCTGGTGCGCAAGCTGTGCTCGCAGTGCAAGACCTTCGATGGCCAGGCCTGGCACCCGGTCGGCTGCGAGCGCTGCGGCCACACCGGCTACCACGGCCGGGTCGGCGTGTACGAGCTGCTCGAAACGACCGAGCAGATCCGCTCGCAGATCCACAACCAGGCTTCCGAAGCCGAGATCCGCAGCGCCGCGATCCAGAGCGGCATGCGCACCATGCGCGAGGACGGCGAGCGCTGGGTGGCGGACGGCACCACCACCCGCGCCGAGCTGCTGCGCGTGGTGAAGGACTAGGGACCAAGCCATGCCTGCTTTCCGTTACGAAGCCGTCGATCCGGGCGGCGCCACCCGCAAGGGCGTGGTCAACGCCGATAGCCCGCGCGCCGCGCGCGCCGACCTGCGCACCCAGGGCTTGACGCCGCTGAGCGTGGAAGCGATCGCGGCCCAGGTCGACGAAAGCGGCGCCACCCGCTCGCGCGGTTTCGGCGAGCGCCTGTCGCAGGTCGAGCTGGCCTTGTTCACGCGCCAGCTGGCCAGCCTGCTGGAAGCCGGGCTGCCGCTGGAGCAGGCCTTCACGGCCCTGCTGGAGCAGTCCGAGCGTCCCTACATGCGCGACTTGATCGCCTCGATCCGCGCCGAAGTGATGGGCGGCGCGGCCTTCTCGACGGCGCTGTCGCACCACCCGCGCGACTTCGCCGAGATCTACCGCGGCCTGGTGTCCTCGGGCGAACAGATCGGCCAGCTGTCGCGCGTGCTGTCGCGCCTGGCGGACTACATCGAGCGCCGCAACGCCCTGGTGCAGAAAGTGCGCCTGGCGTTCACCTACCCGGCGATCGTGACCGTGGTGGCCTTCGCGATCGTGATCTTCCTGCTCACCTACGTGGTGCCGCAAATCGTCTCGGTGTTCGCCAACACCAAGCAGAAGCTGCCCTTCCTGACCGTCATGATGCTGGCGATCTCGGACTTCGTGCGCGCCTACGGCATCTACGTCGCGATCCTGATCATCGGCGCCTTCTGGATGTGGCGGCGCGCGCTGCGCAATCCCGACCTCAAGCGGCGCTGGCATACCTGGCTGCTGAATGCGCCGATCTACGGCAAGTTCGAGCGCAGCCTGAACACCGCGCGCTTCGCCAGCACCCTGGCGATCACCACCGGATCGGGCGTGCCGATCCTGCGCGCGCTCGACACCAGCCGCGACACCTTGTCCAATGTGGCGATGCGCGAACTGGTGGAACAGGCGACCGCGAGCGTGCGCGAAGGCGTGAGCCTGGCGCGGGCGCTGTCGGTGCAGAAGCATTTCCCGCCGATGCTGGTGCACATGATCCGCGCCGGCGAAGTCACCGGCGAACTCCCGGCCATGCTGGAGCGCGCCGCGAATTCCCAGCAGGCCGACCTCGAACGCCGCACGCTCACCATCGCCGGCCTGCTCGAGCCCGTGCTGATCCTGGCGATGGGCCTGGTCGTGCTGCTGATCGTGCTCGCGGTCCTGATGCCGATCATTGAAATCAACCAGCTGGTGCGTTGAAGCGAAGGACACCATGAACAAGCGTTTGCCCCTTCTTCTCAGCCTGCTCGCCCTGATCCTGCTGGCGGCCTCGATCGCCTACTGGGTGCTGCAGCTGTACAAGCCCGAGCAGCGGCCGCTGGCCGCGGCCCCGGTCACGGCCCAGGCCGAACCAGGCCCGGACGCCGCCGCGACCCTGTTCGGCGGCCAGCCCTCGGTGGCGGCCATCTCGAATTTCCAGCTGACCGGCGTGGTATCGGCCGGTCCCAACAGCGCGGTCATCATCGTGGCCGACGGCGCGCCGCCGGTGGCGGTGCGCATCGGCCGCGAAATCGCGCCGGGCGTGGTGGTGCAGGAAGTGCATGCCAAGTACGTGATGCTGTCCGAGGGCGGCGTCATGAAGCGCGTGGAACTGGCGACCGACACCAGGCCGGCCGGCGGCGGCTCCGCGCCGCCACCGCCGCCTGTGCAGATGCCTGTGGCCGCCGCACCGGCGCCCGGTATCGAGCCGCAGACCGCGCCGGGCGTGGTCAGCGCCCCGCCGGCCATGCAGGCTGCACCGACGCCGGAGAATTACGCACGCGGCGCGGCGCCAGGGCAAGGCGTGGCGCAGCCGAACCAGGAGCCCCAGCCGGACCTGGGGGCGGCCCAGGGGCCGGATGCCGACCCGGGCGCGATACCGCCGCCGCCGCCGCCGAACCAGGTGCAGATGGCGCCGCCTACGCGGTCGGTCAATAGCCCGGTGGGGCAGAATTCGACGACGCAGTAATGGTAGGAGCGCTGCAAGCAGGCAAGACGTAAGATGTTTGTCAGGGCGCTTGAGCTGCGTGAGTCCTTTTCTATGCCCGCACACTATGCGCCGTCGTTCCGGCCTTCGCCGGAACGACGGTTTACGGCTAACGATGTAACTGGCTGGCGAGCACAAATCCTTATCGTCTTAATGCTGTAAACGCCGCCAATTCCCACGACCTGAACCCCACCAGCAGCGTAAACCCATCCCGCTCCTCCTGCGGCAGCCTGCGGTCGTTCTTGTGCAGCCTCGCCAGTTCCCCGGCCAGCTGCCCGATCTTCTGGGCGATCTCCTGTGCACTCGCGCTCGACAGCCGCGCCGGCAGGCACAGCAAGGTCTCGCCCGCGCCGTCGAAGCCGCCCGAAAAATAATCCGCCACGACATGCTCGCGGAAATAACGCTGCACCGGCCCGTCCGGCAGCCAGCGGAAGGCATTCGACACCCTGAGCGTGTAGCGGTTGAGCGGCTTCAATTCGATCACGCCCAGCCGGTCGAGTTCCGCGAGCAGCTTGATGCATTCCGGTTCGGTCAAGCGGTAGGTCTCGACGATCTGTTCCAGGCTCCAGTGGCCGAGGCAGCAGATCGCCACCAGCAGCAGGCGCGGATTGGCCACCAGCGAGGTTTCCTGCGGCAGGGTCAGCGCATCGGACTGCGGCCGTGCTTCCAGTGCGCCGCGCAGCACGTCCTCCATGGCGATGCCGGTGGCCTGGCAGATCTGCGCCAGGCGCGACAAGGCCATGTCCTTCTGCCCGAACATGCGCTTGACGCTCGATTCGCTCACGCCGATCCGCTCGGCCAGCGTCTTGTAGGTGATGCCCGCCGCGCGCAGCTGGGCGCGCAGGACGTCGAGGACCAGGTCGGGGGAGCTCATGGAAGAAGGTGATGGTTGCTCATGCGCCGACTGTACAGGCGAAGCGTGCCGCGGGCAAGACGCCGCCGGAGCTGGCTGCCGGCTTGCGCTAAGATGCGGGCTCCGCCGCCATGAACGCTGCCATGCATCCCCGTCGCTGCCGTACCCTGTCCCTGTTGATTCCGATGGCGCTCGTCTTGCTGGCCGCCCACCTGCTGCCGGCGGACGCGATCGGCCGTTTCCCCTTCCTGGGACGGATCGCCGGCAGTGTCAGCGCCTGGTTTCCCTACATGGGCGAATACGCGGCCGCGTCGGCATGGCCCCAGCTGAGCTACGCGATGCTGGCCCTGTCCCTGCCGCTGTCCCTGCCTGCCGGGCTGTCCTATGCCTACTGGCACCTGCAGGTCGCCGATCTCGATCGCGGCCGCACATCCTTCAACTTCCTGGCATGGGGCTGGACCGCGCTGCTGTTCATGGCTTTTCCCCTGGTGCTGCCGGGACCGGACTTCGAGGGACGCAGCGCCCTGGGCGACTGGATGTTCACGCAGACGCGCACGGGGCTGGGTATCTTGTGCTGCATGCTGGTCGCCATGGAAGCCCTGCTGGTGATGGTCTTGCTGGGCTGGTGGCGCGCGCTGCGCACCCGCCATCAGGTCCGGACCGGGCGTCCGCGCAATGCCGGGGGTGAATAGGCCGGCGGCCGGCCCAAAAAAAGCGGGCACACGTGGCGCCCGCAAGAGGAGACTCGGTTGTGCCGCAGGACGCTGCTTATTCGTCCTCGTCCGCGACCAGTTTGACTTTCTTGAGGGCCCGCTTGGCCTCCTGCCGCTCGCTCGAGAGCGGCTTGGCGTGCGGTCCGGCCGCACGCGCCTTGGCCAGGGCCGCGATCGGATTGCGCGGCTTGCCGAAGTTCTGCGAGGGTTCGACCCGCAGGCGCATCTTTTGCCGGGTCGCCAGTGCCTTGTTCGCCATGCGGGCCTCCTAAGGGATTACAACACGTAGCGCGACAGGTCTTCGTTAACCGCGAGCTTGTCGAGCCGTTCGTTGACGTAGGCCGCATCGATGCGCACCACCTGGTCTTTCTCAAGGCCGGCGCTGAACGAGATTTCTTCGAGCAGCTTTTCCATCACCGTGTACAGGCGGCGCGCGCCGATGTTCTCGGTGCGCTCGTTGACCGAGAACGCGATCTCGGCCAGGCGGTGGATGCCTTCGTCCAGGAACTCGACCTTCACGCCCTCGGTCGCCAGCAGGGCCTCGTACTGCTTGGTCAGGCTGGCGTCGGTCGAGGTCAGGATGCTCTTGAAGTCCTCGATCGACAGCGACTCCAGCTCGACGCGGATCGGGAAGCGGCCCTGCAGCTCCGGAATCAGGTCCGAGGGCTTGGACAGGTGGAAGGCGCCCGAAGCGATGAACAGGATGTGGTCGGTGCGGATCATGCCGTACTTGGTGTTCACCGTGGTGCCCTCGACCAGCGGCAGCAGGTCGCGCTGCACGCCGGCGCGCGAGACGTCGGCGCCGCCGTGCTCGGAACGGGTGGCGATCTTGTCGATCTCGTCCAGGAACACGATGCCGTTCTGCTCGACGTTGGCGATCGCCTTCTGCTTCAGCTCGTCCTCGTTGACCAGCTTGGCGGCTTCCTCCTCGACCAGCAGCTTCATCGCTTCCTTGATCTTCATCTTGCGCGCCTTCTTGCGCGCGTTGCCGACGCCGGCGAACATCGACTTGATCTGCTCGGTCATTTCTTCCATGCCGGGCGGCGCCATGATTTCCATCTGCGGCATGGCGTCGGCCACTTCGATCTCGATCTCGCGGTCGTCCAGCGAACCTTCGCGCAGGCGCTTGCGGAAGGTCTGGCGGGTGGCGTCGCCTTCCTTGCTGTCGTCGGTGTGGTTGACGTTGAAGCCGAAGTCGCGCGCCGGCGGCACCAGGATGTCGATGATGCGGTCTTCGGCCGCGTCCTCGGCGCGCTGGCGCACCTTTTTCTGCTCGCTGGCGCGGGTCTGCTTGACGCCGATGTCGATCAGGTCGCGGATGATGGTGTCGACGTCGCGGCCGACGTAGCCGACCTCGGTGAACTTGGTCGCCTCGATCTTGATGAAGGGCGCGTCGGCCAGCTTGGCCAGGCGGCGCGCGATCTCGGTCTTGCCGACGCCGGTCGGGCCGATCATGAGGATGTTCTTCGGCGTGATCTCGTGGCGCAGCGGTTCCTCGACCTGCTGGCGGCGCCAGCGGTTGCGCAGTGCGATCGCGACCGCGCGCTTGGCCTTGCCCTGGCCGACCACATGCTTGTCCAGTTCGGAGACGATTTCGGGTGGGGTCATGTTCATGGTGGCGGCCATTCTCAATCCAGGGTTTCGATGATGTGGGACAGGTTCGTATAGATGCACAGTTCGCCCGCGATGGTCAGGGCTTTCTTGACCACTTCGGCGGGCGGCAGGTCGGTGTTCTCGTACAGGGCCTTGGCCGCGGACTGGGCGTACACGCCGCCCGAGCCGATCGCGCCGATGCCGTCTTCCGGCTCCAGCACGTCGCCGTTGCCGGTGATGATCAGGGTCGACTCCTTGTCGGCCACCAGCAGCATCGCTTCCAGGCGGCGCAGCACGCGGTCGGTGCGCCAGTCCTTGGCCAGTTCGACCGAGGCGCGCAGCAGATTGCCCTGGTGTTTCTCGAGCTTGGCTTCGAAGCGGTCGAGCAGGGTGAAGGCATCGGCGGTGCCGCCGGCGAAGCCGCACAGGACCTTGCCCTGGTACAGCTTGCGTACCTTGCGGGCCGAGCCCTTCATGACGACGTTGCCGAGCGTGACCTGGCCATCGCCGCCCAGCGCGACCTGGCTGCCGCGCCTGACACTGACGATGGTGGTGCCGTGAAATTGTTCCATGTTTGACCTCGTGGTTGTCTAGCAAGCCGCAGGTGGGGGCCGTGCATTGAATTGCAAGATGAGCTCGACATTAATCTCGCGAACCTGTTTGGAACGCTGGTTTCGGCATTGCCGGAAGACGCACCTGGGCGTCTGCACGACACTGATCTTAAATGAGCTATAGAAGATACATTATAAATGATAAAGTATCCTCTATAGACCATTGAATGTTATCTTGAGATTCATAGAGAATACCTTATTTGCTATAATGCCTTATCTATGAACGCGTGAAATCCTATGCCAAAGCGTATTCTGACTGCTGAAATGTGGCCTACCCTGGTGCAGGAACGCCTTGCCATGTGGGGAAAGTGCATCCATGCGCAACGCTTGCAGCAACGCATTACAGCCGCCGACCTCTGCACGCGTCTGGGCGTGTCGAGGACAACGCTGCGCCGCCTGGAGCAGGGCGACCCGAGCGCGGGTGTGGGCGCCTACCTGAGCGCTCTGCTGACCCTGGGTGTGGCCGACCAGGCGATTCCGCCCCTGGTCCCGGAGCTGTGGCAGCGCAGCCAGGGACAGCGCGTCAAGCTGAGCAAGCACGAAAAGGGCGAGGACGATGCAGAGTATTTCTAAGCCGCTCTATGTCTATCTCCAGCGTCCCGATACGGGCGAATGGGTCACGGTCGGCAGGTACAAGGCGGACAGGCCGGAAGAAGGCTTGTTCAAGTACGCTCCCTCGTATGCCGAGGCCGGCCTGGCGTGGACGATCGATCCGGTCAATCTTCCCTTCCTGCCTGGGCAGGATTTTGCCGCCACGCGCTACCGCGGCTTGCACGATGTGCTGCGCGACGCTTGCCCGGATGCCTGGGGACAAGCCTTGCTGCGCCGCGAGTACAACCTGCCCGGGAATGCGCCCCCCTTGCAGTATTTGCTGAGAGCCAGCAATCTCGATCGCTGGGGCGCGCTTGCCGTGGGAACCAGCGTGAAGTTTCCCGGCACGAAGCTCGACAGTCCGACCTTGCCCAAGCTCGACCAGGTGGTGGTGGAGCTGGTCGCCCTGGCGGAGCGCAGACCCGCAGTGCGCACGGCGCTGCGCGCCCGCCTGGTGCAGACCGCCAGCGTCGGCGGCGCCCGGCCGAAAGCGACCGTCCAGGGAGACGAGGGACAGTACTGGCTGGTCAAGCCCGAGATTGCGACGGACGTCGACGATATTCCGCGGCTCGAGCATGCCGGCCAGCGGTGGGGTGCGGAAAGCGGCCTGCGTTTCGCGCCCACCGTTTTCCACCCGTCGGCCGGGGGACGCAGTGCGCTGCGCGTCCTGCGCTTCGACCGGAGCGGACGGCAGCGCCATATGTGCGTCAGCGCGGCGTCGCTGCTCCAGGCCGAATATCCGGACGATCTCAGGCAAACAGAGCGCTGGAGCTATCCGCGCCTTGCCGAGGAATTGAAACGGATCGGTGCGCCGCCGGAAGACCGTCTCGAACTGTTTGGACGCATGGTGTTCAATGCGGTCTGCGGCAACGACGATGACCACGTTCGAAACCATGCCGTCGTCTACCACGCGCAGGAACGGCGCTGGCGCCTCGCGCCGGCCTTCGATGTGGTTCCCAATCCGGTCGAGACGCCGAAGCGCCTGCACATGCAGCTTTCCCTGGGGCGTTTCGACATCTCGCGTGAAGCGGTGCTGGCCGATGCCCACCGCTTCGGATTGCTCAACCAGGTGGATGCATCCGACTACCTTGAGAAGCTGCTCCAGCGGATCGAGGCGGGATTCGATCTTGTTCAGCCTTTGCTCGACGAGAAGTGGCAGGGCGAAATGGCCGAGCGTCTTCGAACTAACCTGGAGCTCCTGAGAATCGAAGCCGCAGGGCATTGAGCGGCTTCAGTAGCGGTGCGGGTAGAGCTTGAGGCCTGCTTCGGCGCCGAGCAGGCGCAGCAGGGTGGCGACGAGGTGGTTCAGTTCGCGCAGCTCGACCCGCTTGCCGGCCTCGAGGTGGACGCGCAGGCGCGCCTGCAGGGCGCTGGCGCAGGCGTAGTCCATGCGCGCCAGGCGCGAGCAGTCCAGCACCAGGGTGTCGCGCCCGGCCGCATAGGCGTCGATGGCCTCGAACAGGGGCAGGGCTTCGCCGGCCAGCACCGCCGGCAGCATGTAGCGGTCGCCGCCGGCCGCCGCGGGCGCGGCGGTGGACACATGCTGCGGCGCTTCGAAGGAGGGCGGCGACACCTCGAAGGTGACGCAATAGTCCATCGCCGCTTCTTCGAAATCCTTCTCGCGATGGGTCAGGAGCAGCAGTTCGAGCAGCAGCAGCCAGGGCGCCTGGCTGGCCTCGCGCGCGCCGATGGCCAGCATCGGGCGCAGCACCGTCAGCAGCGTGTCGGCGCCGGCCAGCACCAGTTCGCGCCCGCCGGCGCGCAGGGACTGCAGCGCCGCCAGCAGGCGCGCGCAGCCCTCTTCATCGGCGCTGCGCAGCGCGCCGAAGTCGAGCCGCACCAGCGGCGCCTTGCTTGCCAGCAGGCGCGCCAGGCGCGGCGCCACGCTGGCGTCCAGCACCGCGCAGAAGGCTTCGGCGGCGGCCACGGCCGGGGCTGGCCCTCCCGATCCTCCCGCATCCGGCGCCGGCAGCAGCGGCTGCCAGGCGGGTGGCGAGGTCTCGAAGTGGCTGGCATAGTCGATCGCGACGCTCTCGAAATCCTGTTCGCGGCCGGTGGCCTGGTAGAGGTCGAACAGCATCCACCACGGCAGGCGCTCGTGGCGGCCCAGGCTCGCCAGGCTGTCGCGCAGCAGCTGTTCGGCCAGCACGGCCTGGCCGTTGGCGTACAGGATGGCGCTTTCCTCGACCGCCGGGGCGGTGGCGGGCAGGGCGGCCGGTTCCGGTACTTCCTCCGGTTCAGGGGGCGCAACCGGGATGGCGGCGGCCGGACGGCGCGCGCCGCTGCCCCAGTCGGGCTCGTCGTTGAAGATGCTGGAGGTCATTTCCAGCTCGATCTCGTCGATCTTGGCGGCGGTGGCGCGTGCTATTTCGCGCTGGCGCTCGCGCTCGGCCTCGGTGTCCAGGCGCGACGGCTCGCCGGCGCGCAGCCGGGTCTCGGGCATCAGGAGGCCTGCGCCCGCGTCGTCGTTCTTTCTCTTGAGGAAGGAGAAAAGCCCCATGCTCACCGTTGTCCTTCAGCCAGCCCGTCCGTGCAAAACGGTAGCACGGTCCGGGCGCCAGCGTGCTGCGCACACGCGGCGGCTGGTAGTGTATCCGATGGGAAATAAAAAGTATGCACGGATGGTAAGTGAGCCGTGCAAACAAAAAAAGCATGCGGGGTGAAGCGCATGCTTTTTTCGTGGAGTGGCAAGCGTGTCAGTCGCCGTAGAGCTTCTGCTTGAGCTCGCGGCGCTGCTGGGCTTCCAGCGACAGGGTAGCGGTCGGACGGGCGATCAGGCGCGGGATGCCGATCGGCTCGCCGGTTTCTTCGCACCAGCCGTACTCGCCGGCCTCGATGGCCTGCAGCGACTGCTGGACCTTCTTGAGCAGCTTGCGCTCGCGGTCGCGGGTGCGCAGTTCCAGGGCGTGTTCTTCCTCGATGGTCGCCCGGTCGGCCGGGTCCGGCACCAGCACGGTTTCGCGCAGGTGTTCGGTGGTCTCTCCGGCGTTTTTCAGCAGTTCCTTCTCGAGCTCCTGCAGGCGGTTCTTGAAGAAGGCCAGCTGGGCCGGATTCATGTAGTCGTCGTCGCTCATCGCCCGAATCTCTTCTTCCGTCAGGAGGCGTTCTTCGGGTTGGGCGGTATTCGGTTTCGTTGTTTTAGTCATGATGCCTTCGATACGACAGAGGTTTCATTGTATCAGCTTGCTCAGCCGTGACACCCGTTGCGGCTGGAGTGCGCGGGGGAGCAGCTGCCTTGATGGCGTCGGGGCGCCATCCCTTCTCTCCGGGGTGCCCTTCACACTGTCGAGGCAGGGTTCAGACAGGCCCGGGCATGCCAGTAAAACTGATGTAGTTTATACCAAACATTGTTCGAGACCGCGGATAAAAACGTCTTTTGGTAAATTTTTGCCAATAAACACCATTTTGCTCGCCGGCGTCTCATTTTGGCCCCACTTCGGTCCCACGTCGCTGCCCATGATCTGGTGCACGCCCTGGAACACCACCTTGCGGTCGACGCCCTGCATGCGCAGCACGCCCTTGTAGCGCAGCATCTGCGGGCCGAAGACCTGCACCAGGCTGCCCAGGAACTGTTCCAGGCGCTCGGGGTCGAAGGCGCGATCGCTCTTGAACACGAAGGCGGCGATGTCGTCGGTGTGGTGGGAATGATGGTGATCGTGGGAACATGCCTCGCCGTGGGCGTGATCGTGGCCGCAGTGGGCGTGGTCGTGATCGTGCTCATGGTCATGGTCGTGATCATGGCCTTCTTCCACGCGCAGGAAGTCGGGGTCGAGTTCCAGCTTGTCGTTCAGGTTGAAGCCGCGCAGGTCGAGCACGTCCGAGATCGGCGCCCGGCCGAAGTCGCTGGTCGAGATCGGCGCGCGCGGATTCATGCGGTGCAGGCGCGTCTTGAGCGCGTCCACTGCGGCCGCATCGACCAGGTCGGTCTTCGACAGCAGGATCTTGTCGGCGAAACCGACCTGGCGCTGGGCTTCCTCGTGCTGGTCCAGCTGGTCCATCGCGTGGCGCGCATCGACCACGGTGACCACGGCGTCGAGCAGGTAGTTAGCGCCCACTTCCTCGTCCACGAAGAAGGTCTGGGCCACCGGGCCCGGGTTGGCCAGGCCGGTGGTTTCGATCACCACGCGGTCGAAACTGATTTCGCCGGCGGCGCGCTTCTGCGCCAGCTTGGTCAGGCCCTCGACCAGGTCGCCGCGCACGGTGCAGCAGATGCAGCCGTTGTTCATCTCGATGATCTGCTCGGTGGTGTCGCGCACCAGGATTTCGTTGTCGATGCTCTCCTGGCCAAACTCGTTCTCGATGACGGCGATCTTCATGCCGTGCTCTTCCTGCAGGATGCGGTTGAGCAGGGTGGTTTTGCCCGCGCCGAGGAAGCCGGTCAGGATGGTGCTTGGGATCAGGTCCATGTTCGCTACTCGTTCAGATGGGTCCGGGATGGGACAGGAGAATCGGGGGATTATGCCGCAATTCTTGCAAGACCACCATCAACCGTATCGGTGCTTGATAAAGCTCAAGCCACCGTTCTGAAAGAAGCGAAAGGCGGCGCGGGATCAGGGTGCAGCCGCCAGCGCCCGCTCGGCCTTGTCCAGGTTGCTGCGGTAGCCCGCCAGGGCCTTGCCTTCCTTGCCCTGGGCCTGCGCCAGGGCGAGCGCCTTCAGGAACTGCGCTTTGGCGGCGGCGTGCTGGCCGGTGGCGAGCAGCGCTTCGCCGTAGCTGTCCTGGGCATTGGCCGAGTCGCCGAAGCGCTCGGCGTTCGCCTTCATCACCTTTACCGCCAGCTGGGCCTGCTTGCGCGGGCCGAGCAGTTCGTAGGCAATGCGGTTGCGCTCGGCTTCGTCGAAGCCGCTCGCGGCCAGGGCGTTGGCGATGGCGCCGTCAGCGCCGTCCTGCTCCAGGCGGCGGAACAATTGTGCGCGCGCTTCCGCAAGCCGGCGCCGGGCGTCCTTGGCCTCGGCCGTCGCGATCACCTGGCGCACCGCGGCGACCACGAGTTCGGGCTGTTCCAGGTGGATGTTGTGCCCGCTGTCCGGAGTGACCACATGGCTGCCGCTGCTGAATCCGCGGAAGAAGCTGTCGTGCAGGCCGCGCCAGACCTGCACCGCGGCCGGCGTTTCCAGGAACAGCTGGGGCTGCTCGCGGTTCTGGACCGAGGTCAGCACCGCCACCGGGACATCGGGCAGGCGCGCGGGCGTGTCGAGAGCGCCGCGCTCCAGGATCGCCTGCACGCTGCGCAGCTCGGCCCGCAGGGCCGGCGGCGTAAAGCCTTCGATGGCGCGGTTGTCGCTGTCGACCCGGGCCGCATCGAGCTTGCGCAGCTCCAGCTCGAAGCGCTCGTGGCTGGGATCGACGAACACCATGCCGGCCACCTGCTCCGGATGGCGCGCCGCATAGCTGCGGACCAGGAAGGCGCCATAGGAATGCCCGACGAGGATGAAGGGCGGCTGCAGCTTGGCCGCGGCCACCAGCTCCTCCAGTTCGCCGGTACGGGCGGCCAGGTCGACGGCGCCGGGCCGCGCATCCGAGCGTCCGAGGCCGGCGCGCGAATAGGCGACCAGCCTGGCCGCGTCGGCCAGGGGCGGGGCCACGCGCCGCCAGACGCTGAGGTCGCGCCCGAAGCCGGACTCGAAGATCACGGTGTAGCGGCCGCTGCCCATGGCCGCCATCTGGACCTGGCGGTCGCCGACCTTGACCAGGTCCTGGGCGGAGGCGGGCAGGATGGCCAGGACGGCCAGCACGAGGGCGGGAAGGGCGGCGCCGAGGCGCGGCGGGAATGCAGCTTGCATGAAGGCTCCGGAAGTCGTTGCCGCCGTTGCCGCCAGGGGCGACAATCCGACGGCGGGGCCCATTGTAGGAAGCACGGAGCGGCCTCGAAACTGTCAAATATAACAGCCGCACAGGAGACGCGATGGCAGTGATGGGGGAGGCAATGCCCGGCTGGCGCGAGCGCCACCTGGAAGACATGGCGCAGGCGCCGGATGCGGACGCCCTGTTCGCCGTGCTGGCCGGCGCCGCGCGCGAACTGGGTTTCGATTACTGCGCCTATGGCATGCGCATGCCGCTGCCGCTGACGCATCCCGCCACCTTCATGGTGAACAACTATGCGCCGGCATGGCAGGCGCGCTATGCCGCCGCCGGCTACCTGGACGTCGATCCCACCGTGGCCCATGGCGCCGCCTCCCAGCGCCCGCTGCTGTGGAGCGAGCAGCTGTTCGCCGGCGCCCGTCCGCTGTGGGAAGAGGCGCGCGGCCACCAGCTGCGGGTCGGCTGGGCCCAGTCCTCGCGCACGCCGGACGGCAGCATCGGCATGCTGACCCTGGCCCGTTCCCATGAACCCTTGTCCGAGCGCGAGCTCGCGCACAGCGAACGCGACATGAGCTGGCTGGCGCATGCGGCCCACGAAGCGATGGCCCGGCTGCAAGAACGCAAGCGCGGGCAGGCGCCGCTCAGCGCGCGCGAAGCCGAAGTGCTGCGCTGGATGGCCGACGGCAAGACTTCCATCGAGGCGGCCGCCATCCTGGGTTTGTCGGAGCGGACCGTGAACTTCCACGTGGCGAATGCCCTGCTCAAGCTGGGCGCGGCGAACAAGACCGCCGCCGTGGTCAAGGCGGCGCTGCTGGGACTGCTTTAGCCTATTTCGACTTGGCGCGCGGATGGGCGCGGTCGTACACCGCCGCCAGGTGCTGGAAGTCGAGCGAGGTATACACCTGGGTCGAAGTGATGCTGGCGTGCCCGAGCAATTCCTGCACGGCGCGCAGGTCGCCCGAGGATTGCAGCAGGTGCGAGGCGAAGGAGTGGCGCAGCACGTGCGGGTGCACGTGCACCGGGCTGCCGGCGCGCAGGGCGTGCTGCTTCAGGCGCTGCTGCACCACGCGCGGCGTGATGCGGGTGGCGCGCGCCGACAGGAACAGGGCGGCGCTGCCGTCGCGGGCGGCGGGGCGCACCGCCAGCCAGGCCGCCAGCGCCTCGCGCGCCGGGCCGCCGACCGGCACCCGGCGCATCTTGCCGCCCTTGCCGGTGACGACCACCTCGCCCGCCTCGCGGTCCAGCCAGCCGAGCGAGGCCGGCTGCCCGGCCTCGGCCTCGCGGTAGGCCAGGTCCAGGCCGCTCAGTTCCGACACCCGCAGGCCGCTCGAGTACAGCAGCTCGAACATGGCGCGGTTGCACAGCTCGAAGGGTTCCGGATGGCCTTGGACCTTGGCTTCCATCAGCTGCACGGCGGCATCCACCGGCAGCGCCTTGGGCAGGGTCTTGGGCCGCTTCGGGGCGCGCACGCCCTCGACCGGGTTGGCCGCCAGGACCGTCTGGCGCGACAGCCAGGCGTAGAAACCGCGCCAGCCCGAGAGCTTGCGCGCGATCGAGCGCGCCGACTGGCCGCCCGCATGCAGCTTGGCGGTGAAGCGGCGGATATCGAAATGGGTGAGGCGCGGCCAGTCGGTGTGGCCGGCCAGCTGGCCGAGTTCTTCCAGGTCGCGCCGGTAGGCCTCGACGGTGTGGGGCGAGAGCTGGCGCTGGGTGGCCAGCTCGCCCAGGTAGCGCGCAGCCCAGTCGCTGGCGTCGGCCGGGGCGCTCATGCCTAGCCGGTCCTCAGGCGCGCAGCGGGGCCAGCGCGGTGCTGGCGGTGGCGGCGATGTGGACCAGGAACTCGGTCCCCATCACGGTGGTGAAGCGGTCCGGATCGGGCGAGCCCAGCACCAGCATGCCGAAGGTCTGGCCATGCGGGCCCAGCGGCAGCATCACGGTCGAGCGCACGGCGGCCGGGTCCTCGAGCCAGCGCACGGCTTCGAAATCGTTGTTCGGACCGCAATACGGCGCGCGCAGGCTGTTGGCGAAGATGCGGGCGTCGTCCGAGACGCCGCCGGTGAACCATTCGCCGGCATGTTCCGGCGCCACGTTCCACAGGCGCAGGCTGACCTGGGGCACCGAGAAGTGGATGCGCAGCCCGTCGGCCAGGTCGCGCGCCATCGCCGCGCCGCCCTGCGACACCAGCAGGGCCTGGGTCCAGGCGTGGAAGCGGTTGGCGATCGCGGCGTTTTCCTCGGCGCGGCGGGTCAGTTCGGCCAGGCGCAGCTCGAGGGCGCGGTACTTGTCGCGCATGACCTCCATCTGGCGCTCCTGCAGCGACACGGCGCGGCCGGTCAGCGGGCTGGACAGCTTGACCTCGCCCAGCAGGCCGGCGTGCTCCTCGAAAAACTGCGGATGGTCGATCAGGTATTGCGCGACGGCGGTGGAGTCCAGTGTTGCGGTGGTCATGAAAATCTTCGGTGAATTAAGGTCCGGGCTGCCATTTTACCTGAGCGGCACAGCCGCCCGGACATAAAAAAAGACGCCCGCAGGCGTCTTCGGGGGTGCGGCGCGCCGCACCGTGCGTCTTAGAAGCGGTGACGGATGCCGACCTGCAGTGCGCGGCCGTCTTCGCCCGGCGCCTTGGTGAAGCCGCCCGGGTTGCCAGCGGTGCCAGGGGCGTACTGGGCTTCGTTGTTGTTCTTGATGTTCGCGAACACGGTGTAGATGTCGGTACGCTTCGACAGGAAGTGGTCGTAGCCGATCGCGAACAGGTTGGCGTCGCTGTTCGAAGCGGTACGGTCGTTCTGGTGCGCGTACGAGGTCATGATGCGGCCGCTGCCGACCTTGTAGTGCAGGCCGATCTGGTAGCTGTTCGCGTCCTGCTGCGTGTTGGCGGCGATGGTGCGCTGGAAGAAGCCGCGCAGCGCGGCCGCGGTGGCGGCCGGGACCCGGCCTGCCAGCTGCGGCGCCACGGCGGCATCCCAGCCCGCCAGGTAGTCCGGCAGCAGGGCCGAATTGGTGTTGCGCTGGCTGTGGAAGCCGGCGAAGAACTTCCACTGGTCGTTCAGGGTGTAGGAGCCGCCCACGGTGGTGGTGCGCAGGCTCGGACGGTCGTCGCGGTCGTAGCCGTGGTTGTAGCCGATGCCGACGTCGAAGCCGTTGGCCTTGTAGGTCAGGTGGCCGGCGCGGAACTTGTTGTAGCGGCCCAGGTAACCCGAATTCTTGCCACCGTACATCACGGCGGCGCCGATGCCGTTCGGCAGGGCGATGCGGTACTGGATCGCTTCCTGCGAGCGGATGTCGGCGCTCAGGGCGGTGTAGCCGGCGGTGCCGCCGGTCACGTGGCCCCAGGTGCCCGCGGTGCCCGATTCGAAGGTGTCGGCCATGTTGAAGACTTCATAGCCCGGGGTGTACATGCGGCCGAGCAGGAAGGCGCCGACCGGGGTGACCAGGCCGACCATCGCCATGCGGTCGAACAGCGCGCGTTCGCGGTTGACGGCTGCCTCGCCCGGCACCTGGATGGCGTTCTGCAGGCCGGCCAGCAGCGGATCGCGCAGGGCCGGCGGCAGCGGAATGGCGTTCATGCCGCGCAGCAGGTAGCGGCCCGGATTGTCGTTCATCAGGGTCGGCTGCTGGCTACCGTTGTCGAGCTCAACGCGCGCTTCCAGGTTGAACATGGCCTTGAAGCCATTGCCCAGGTCCTCGGTGCCCTTGAAGCCGATGCGCGAGCCGTCGGCGCCGCCGCTGTAGATCTTGGTCGGGCCGCCCTTCTGGAACATCACGCCGGCGTCGGCGATGCCATAGATCTGGACGCTGGACTGGGCCAGGGCGGAAGTCGCAAAGGTGGCGCCGATCAGGGCTGCGATGAGGCTCTTCTTCATTAGGTCTCCGTATTATGTTCTTGACTAGCGAGTTGCTATAACTCACTTACCTTGCCAATATGCCATCCGCCTTGCGCCCTGTACAGAACGCTCGTGCGGAAAGTGCTCGCGAACTGTTTCTCGTTGTGAAAACACTACAAGACGAGGTAAACGGCAAAGGCGGACATGGTTTCCCATGTCCGCCTTCGGGCAGCCGCATGTCTGGTGTGGCTTAGAACGAGTGGTTGATGCCCACGTCGTAGTGGTTGACGGCCGACGGATTGGTCGGCAGGCCGCGCTTGCGCGAGGCGTCCACGTACAGGTAGGTGCGCTTCGACAGGCTGTACTCGTAGCCCAGGGAGAATTGCTTGACCTTCTGCAGGCCGTCGGTGTCCTTCTGGCCATATCCGGCCAGCAGCTTGCCCGGGCCCAGGGTGTAGTTGGCGCCCAGCACCCACGACCTGGTGTCGGCGTTGGCGAGGCGGTTGTGCTCCTGGTCCTGGCGGCTGTAGGTGCCCATCAGCTTCAGTTCCGGGGTGGCGCTCAGCGAGGCGCCGATCGACCAGACCTTCGATTCGATCGCGTTGCGCTCGTAGCCGGCCATGAAGGCCGCCGGGCCGTTGTTGTAGGTGGCGCTGACCGAGAACGGGTTGGCCGAGGCCTGGGCGCCCGCCGGGTATTGCGGGAAGGCTTCGCTGCCGCGGCCGATCACGGCGGCGCCGCCGTTGTTTTCCTTGGTGGCGATCGCGGTGTTCACCTGGACGCCGCTGACGATCGGGGTGTTGTACCAGACCGCGTTGCTCCAGCGGTTATGCGAGGCGCCCGACGGATCCAGCGGCTGCGAGGTGTAGCCGGCGACGGTCAGGTCGGTGTAGAAGCCGGCCGGCGACGGCAGGGCGTGGAAGGGCTCGAAGGCGCCGATGGTTTCGTGGTACGGGGTCAGGCCGCGGCCGATGCGCAGCATGCCGAAGTCGCCTTGCAGGCCGACGCGGCTCTGGCCCTGGAACAGCTGGCGCTGCACGCCGTTGCCGCCCACCTCGAGGGTGCCGGTGTCCGGCTCGTAGCGGATCTCGAGCTGGAACAGCGCCTTCAGGCCGTTGCCCAGGTCTTCCGTGCCCTTGAAGCCCAGGGTGTTGGCGGCGCGCTTGCCGATGCTCAGCGACTGGCCGGTACGCTTGACGAGGCCGGCGTCCAGGTTGCCATAGACCTGCACCGTGCTCTGCGCGTGGGCCGCACCGGCGACAGCGCCGGACAGTGCGACGGCCATGAGGGTTTTTTTCATTATTCGTGTTTCCTTCATTAAGTTACGCAGTCGTGGAGCATTGAGGCTGAGCTGAACACCCGGACACATGTACCTTAATAGTTTCCTGCGGGAAGATTGACTGATTGGTCAATTATGACTGCGGCACTTGGTCGAAAGCCAATAAATCCAATTGTGTTGTTGTATTTTTGAAACGTGCATCAGGCAGGATGTAACAAATCGACCCGGCATGGGTTTGGGGGCATTGTCGCGCCCTCGTATACATGAGATTTGCACCTGCGCAGGGCCGCAGGCGGCTAGCCGATTCCAGCTGGCGCATGGCACAAAACTGTCGTTCGGAAGCCATTCCTCCTGGTGAGTCCGCCTTACAGCATTTGCGGCGCCGCAAACAAAGCCATGGCTTGAAACGAATCGGCCATACCGGCGGCTTAGACTTTGGCCCAATCCACGTGCGTGGCGACGCACTCCGTCAATACCTTGTATATTGGCAACTTTTCCGCCGAGCCGCTCCGGCTTGCGCCGTAGCCTGCCGTCTTGCGTTGCCACTGCGCTTTGCCTACCTGACTCATCAATGGTGTATTCGAACAATGGCTAACCGCGAAGAACTGGCGATCATCCGCAACGCCCGGGCCGGGCAGGCTGCCGCCCAGCTCGAGCTGGGCAAGCTCTACCTGTTCGGCAGCGCCGGACTGCCGCAGAGCCTGCCGACCGCGCTGCACTGGCTGGAGCGGGCCGCGCGCCAGGATTGCGCCCCCGCATGGCAGCTGATCGGCAACCACATTCCTTTCGAACTGGCCCAGCGCAATGGCTCCGCGCTGGCCACCTGGTACGAGCGCGCCTACGACGACGGCAGCGTCCACGCGGGCCTGGTGTTCGCCCAGCTGGCGCTGGAGACCGGCGTGGCCGCCTCCGCGGACGCCCGCGCCAAGGCCCTGCGTGCGCTGGAAGACGCGGCCAGGGCCGGCTTTCCGCACGCGCAATGGATGCTTGCCCAGCAGCGGGGACCTGCGGCGCCCATGGCGGGGGCAGCCGCCGCATCGCTTTCCACAGCTGCGCCCGCCGCTGCCGCCCGCAGCGTCCAGGCATCCGCGCGGCGCGGCGCCGGCGCCACGCCGGGCTGGCCGGCCGCCGAACACGGCGCCGCAGCCGACCAGTACGCCGTCCTCGAGCAGGCCTGGGAAGCCGGGCGGGCCGAGGAATACCTGGAACAGGCGCTGCCGCTGGCGCGCGAACTGGTGCGCGTGCGGGAGGAGCAGGGCGAAATGCAGCGCTTCGCGCCCGACGAGATCGCGCTGCTGTCGCGCTGTGCGCGCCTGCTCGATGGCCGGGCAGCGGGCGTGGCGCTGGAGGCGGGCGAGCCGGATTGCTTCTGGGAGCTGGCTGCCGCCGAGCACGACCGCCATGCCCAGCTGACAATGGGCTTGCGCTGCGCCCGGATGCAGATCGACGGGCGGCGGATTGCCGGCAAGGCCGGCGAACGGGCCGGCGACCGGGCAGCCGGGAGAAGCACGGGCTGGAACGGCCCCGCCAACTTCAAGAAAGCCATCCGCTGGCTGACCCTGGCCGGCGAGCAGGGCCTGGCCGAAGCCTGGTATGCCTTGTCGCGCATTTATATCAAGCCGGAGTTCTCGCAGCGGAATGTGGCCGATGCCCAGAAATACCTGGAGCGGGCGGCCGAGATGGGCTACCGCGAGGCCCAGCTCGAATGCGGCCACAACGCCTGGCGCGCGCGGCGCGAGAACGAGAGTAACGACGTGCGCGCGGTGTACTGGCTGCAGAAGGCCGCCGCCCAGGGTTCGAGCGAAGCCGGCGCGCTGCTGGCGCGGATCGCCCCGCGTCCGGCTGCGTCGCTGTACACGGAAACCGGCGCTTTGCTCAGGCAATACGCCGGGCAGGCCCAGTCCGGCGCCGGGTTCGACGCGGCCCGGCCGGATCTGTTTCAGGCCCATCCGCTGTTGGCTGCGAGGCTGGAGCTGGCGGCGCTCTTCAAGCTGACGCGGGCCGAGGCTTTGTTGCTGGACGTTAAGGCCGCGGACCAGGGACATTGCCTCGTGATCGACATCCGCGCCAGCTACGGGCGCAGCAAGCGCCGCCTGGTGCTGGTGGAAGCGGGCCAGGAGCGCCAGGCGCTCGACCGCATCGTGCGCCTCTTCGCGCAGGTGGATTGCGGCCCGTCCGGACCGGAAGGAAATTACCGCCAGCGCCTGTACCGGCTGCGTACCTTGCTGGGCCCGGCGTCACGCATGAATGAGGAAGAGGGGGCGCCCGGCGTAGGGGCGCCCGGCCTAGGGGCGCCCGGCGTAGGGGCGCCCGGCGTAGGGGCGCCCGGCGTAGGGGCGCCCGGCCTAGGGGCCGCCAGCGCTGGCTTACCCGGCGCCGGGGCGACGACGGGGGCGCCCGACGCGGTGGTTCCCGCCGCCGGGACGCCAGCCGCCGGCACGCCGGATTTCGGGCTTGCGGCCTGAAGCGCAGGCCAGGCTAGGCCAGGCCCGGCGGAATCTTCAGATCTCGACTTCGCCTTCGAACACGGTCACGGCGGGACCGCTGAGGTAAACCGGCTGGCCCGGTCCTGCCCAGGCGATGCTGAGCTCGCCGCCACGCGCCGATACGCGCACCGGCGAATCGAGCAGGCCGCGGCGGATGCCCGCCACCACCGCCGCGCAGGCGCCGGTGCCGCAGGCCAGGGTCTCGCCCGCGCCGCGTTCGTAGACGCGCAGGCGGATGTGGTGACGGTCCACCACCTGCATGTAGCCGGCGTTGACCCGTTTCGGGAAGCGCGCGTGCGATTCGATCAGCGGGCCGGTCTCGGCCACCGGGGCGCTGTCGACATCGTCGACCACCTGCACCGCGTGCGGGTTGCCCATCGAAACCACCGACACGAACACGGTCTTCCCCGCCACCGGCAGCGGCCACAGGGTATCCTCGCCCTCGGCCCAGCCGCCCAGCCCCGCGGCGTCGAAGGGCACCTCGGCGGGCTCCAGGCGCGGCGCGCCCATGTCCACGGTGATGCTGCCGTCTTCTTCCATGCGCGGATTGATGATGCCCGACATGGTCTGCACGCGGATGCTGCGCTCCTTGCTCAGGCCTTTATCCACCACGAAGCGAACAAAGGCGCGCGAGCCATTGCCGCACTGCTCGACTTCGCCGCCGTCGTTGTTGAAGATGCGGTAGCGGAAATCCACCCCCGGCTCGGTCGGGCGCTCGACGATCAGGATCTGGTCGGCGCCGATGCCGAAGCGGCGGTCGGCCAGGCGCTGCCACTGTCCGGTGCTCAGGGAGACGTCCTGGCTGATCGCATCGACGACGATGAAATCGTTGCCGGCGCCGTGCATCTTGGTGAATTTCAATTTCATGGCAGTGTCCAGTGCAGCAAATACAGGTTCAATACAGCGAAGGCTCGCCCGGCGGGCGGGTCTTGAAGCGCTTGTGGGTCCAGAAGTACTGTTCCGGCGCTTCGCGCACCCGGTCCTCGATGAAGGCATTCATGCGGCGGGTCGCCTCGATCATGTCGTCACCGGGGTAATTCTCCCACGCCGGATAAAACACCACACGCCAGCCCTTGTAATCCGGCAGGTAGGTGGCGATCACCGGGATCACCTTGGCGCCGGTGGTCGCCGCGATGCGCCCCAGGGCGGTCAGGGTCGCGGCCGGCACGCCGAAGAAGGGCACGAACTCGGCATCCTTCTCGCCGAAGTCCATGTCCGGCAGCATGAAGTAGGGCAGGCCGTCGCGCAGGGCGCGCAGGATGGGCTTGATGCCTTCCTTGCGCGTCACCAGGCGCACCGGGCCGTAGCGCTCGCGCCCGTGGCGCAGCAGCTTGTCGAAAGCCTCGTTCTTCTGCGGTACGTACATGCTGCACACCGGGATCACGCGCGAGGCCACGCCGGCCACGTCCAGGCACACGAAGTGCGGGCACAGCAGGATGGTGGGGCCGGCTTCCATCTCGGCCTGCGGCACCGCCGGCTCGACGTGGATCAGGCTGCGCACCCGTTCTTCCGGCGCCCACCACAGGATCGAGCGTTCGAAAATGCTGCGCGCGTAGGCGCGGAAATGGCGGCGCGCGATGTCGCGGCGCGCGCCTTCGTCCAGCTCCGGCATGCACAGGCGCAGATTGGTCAGCGTGATATGGCGGCGCTTGCCCATGATCAGGAACATCAGGCTGCCGACCGCTTCGCCCAGGCGGCCCAGGATGGGCAGCGGGAGGAAGTGCAGCAGCCACATGACGAACAGCAGGACCCTCATGCCTCCACCTCGCTGTCGGGCGCGGCCACGCCTTCCGGCTGCTTGTAGCGGTTGTAGCTCCAGAAATACTGGGCCGGGCAGCGGGCGATCAGCTGCTCCATGGCGCGGTTGATGGCGGCGGCCTGGCTGGCGGCGTCGCCGGACAGGTCGCCCTCGAAGGGCACGAAGCGCACCGTGTAGCCGGCGCCGCGCGGCAGGCGCTCGGCGTACACCAGCAGGATGTCGGCCTTGCCCAGCTGGGCCAGCTTGGCCGGCAGGGTCATGGTGTAGGCGGTGCGGCCGAACCAGGGCGCCCAGGTGCCTTCGCCTTCCTGCGGCACCTGGTCGGGCAGGATGCCGATCGGCTGGCCGCTCTTCAGGGTCTTGGCCAGGATGCGCACGCCCGCCAGGGTGGCCGGCGCCAGGTGCAGGTTGTGGCGCGCGCGCGCGCCTTCGACCAGCGGCTTGAGCGCATTCTTGCGCGGCGGGCGGTACATGACGGTGAGGGCCGTTTTCAGCGCGATCTGCTGCGCGGTCATTTCGAAACAGCCGAGGTGTGGCGTCAAAAAGACAATCCCGCGGCCGGCGTCGAGCTTGCTCTGCACCAGCTCCCAGTTCTCGACCGTGGCGTGGCGCGCCACGCGCTCGGGTTTGGCGCACCAGACGAAGGCCAGCTCGACGATGGCCTTGCCGGCTTCGGAAACGGCTGCGCGCAAGCAGCCGTCATAGCCGGCCTGGCGCAGGTTGGCGCGCAGGCGGCGGCGGTAGGAGGGCGACAGGAGATAGACGAGCCAGCCCAGCGCCGCTCCCAGTGCATGCAAGACTGGCAACGGAAACACGGACAGGACGCGGAAGAGGACGACTAGCATTCGATTGATCAGGGTTGAGTGGCGCGTGAGTTTCCACACCAAAATTCACAAGGAGCGTAAAATACCACTTTATGCAGGATCCGCCGAGTTAATGACAACTTGCGAAGCGGAATATAAATGTCGCTAAAGCGTCGCAGGCACGAGTTGCTGCGGCAGTTTATTGAACAGTAACTTTGGAGCCTCAATGTCCAACGACTATCTTTTTACTTCCGAATCCGTCTCGGAAGGCCATCCCGACAAGGTCGCTGACCAGATCTCCGACGCCATCCTCGACGCGATCCTGGAACAGGATCCGCGCGCGCGTGTCGCTGCCGAAACCCTGTGCAACACCGGCCTGGTGGTGCTGGCCGGCGAAATCACCACGCATGCCAACGTCGATTATATTCAGGTCGCGCGCAACACCATCAAGCGCATCGGCTACGACAACACCGAGTTCGGTATCGACTACAAGGGTTGCGCGGTGCTGGTCGCCTACGACAAGCAGTCGCCCGACATCGCCCAGGGCGTCGACGAAGGCGCGGGCATCGACCTCGACCAGGGCGCCGGCGACCAGGGCCTGATGTTCGGCTATGCCTGCGACGAGACCCCGGAACTGATGCCGGCCGCCATCTACTATTCGCACCGCCTGGTCGAGCGCCAGTCGCAGCTGCGCAAGGATGGCCGTCTGCCGTGGCTGCGTCCGGACGCCAAGTCGCAGGTGACCCTGCGCTACGTCGACGGCCGCCCGGTGGCCGTGGACACCGTGGTGCTGTCGACCCAGCACGCACCGGAAATCACCCACTCGCAGATCCAGGAAGCGGTGATCGAGGAAATCATCAAGCCGGTGCTGCCGCGCGAATGGCTGGACGGCACCAGGTTCCTGGTCAACCCGACCGGCCGCTTCGTCATCGGCGGCCCGCAGGGCGACTGCGGCCTGACCGGCCGCAAGATCATCGTCGACACCTACGGCGGCGCGGCCCCGCACGGCGGCGGCGCGTTCTCGGGCAAGGATCCGTCCAAGGTCGACCGCTCGGCAGCCTATGCCGCGCGCTACGTGGCGAAGAACATCGTCGCCGCCGGCCTGGCGCGCCAGTGCCAGGTCCAGGTCAGCTACGCGATCGGCGTGGCGCGTCCGATCAACATCACCGTGTACACCGAAGGCACGGGCGTGATCCCGGACGAGCAGATCGCCAAGCTGGTGATGGAACACTTCGACCTGCGCCCGAAAGGCATCGTGCAGATGCTCGACCTGCTGCGCCCGATCTACGCCAAGACCGCGGCCTACGGCCACTTCGGCCGCGAAGAGCCGGAATTCACCTGGGAGCGCACCGACAAGGCGGCGCTGCTGCGTGCCGAGGCAGGGCTGGCGTAATTCAGGGTTCAAGCGGGCGGTATCGTTACGTACGCAAACTTGGG
Source organism: Massilia sp. AB1 (assembly GCF_018119385.1). Classification (NCBI taxonomy): domain Bacteria; kingdom Pseudomonadati; phylum Pseudomonadota; class Betaproteobacteria; order Burkholderiales; family Oxalobacteraceae; genus Massilia; species Massilia sp. AB1. The sequence goes on from NZ_JAGKSG010000038.1 coordinate 25,261, forward strand.
TTCCGGCCGAGGGGGACGCCGAGTCCCGGAACGACGCCTCATCTTTAAGTGATACTTTCAGCACGTCGTAGCCTCCACTGGAGGCTACGACTCCCGGCGAAGGCCGGGGCCCAAGTTTCGTAGCACACCGATCCGCATCCCTGCACCACCCCCACAGCAAGCAATCCAACAACACCCCCGGGCAGCACCCGCACACTCGTGTTAAACTAGCCCATTCCGAGGAGCGTTGCGACGAAGGTTCCCATCTTCGCCAGGCTCGGATATCAGCAACCGCGCTCACGTTACTTTTTTCTAAACATTGAAAGGAGGGCGTGATGAGCGCCGTACTCAAAGAATCCCCCGACTACCTCGTCGCCGACATCTCCCTGGCATCCTGGGGCGAGAAGGAAATCCGCATCGCCGAAACCGAAATGCCGGGCCTGATGGCGATCCGCGAGGAATATGCCGCTGCCCAGCCGCTCAAGGGCGCGCGCATCGCCGGTTCCCTGCACATGACCATCCAGACCGCGGTCCTGATCCGCACCCTGGAAGCCCTGGGCGCGCAAGTGCGCTGGGCATCGTGCAACATCTACTCGACCCAGGACCACGCCGCCGCCGCCATCGCTTCGGTCGGCACCCCGGTGTTCGCCGTCAAGGGCGAGACCCTGGACGAGTACTGGGAATACACCCACCGCATCTTCGAATGGCCGGCGGACAACCACGCCAACATGATCCTGGACGACGGCGGCGACGCCACCCTGCTGCTGCACCTGGGCGTGCGCGCGGAAAAGGACATCTCGGTGCTGGACAAGCCGGGCTCGGATGAGGAAATCTGCCTGTTCAACGCCATCAAGGGCCGCCTCGCGCGCGATCCGCAGTGGTACTCGAAGCGCCTGCCGTGTATCAAGGGCGTCACCGAGGAAACCACCACCGGCGTGCACCGCCTGTACCAGATGCACCAGGACGGCAAGCTGGCCTTCCCGGCGATCAACGTCAACGACTCGGTCACCAAGTCGAAGTTCGACAACCTGTACGGCTGCCGCGAATCGCTGGTGGACGGCATCAAGCGCGCCACCGACGTGATGGTCGCCGGCAAGATCGCCGTCATCGCCGGCTACGGCGACGTGGGCAAGGGCTCGGCCCAGGCCATGCGCGCGCTGTCGGCCCAGGTCTGGGTCACCGAGATCGACCCGATCTGCGCCCTGCAGGCCGCGATGGAAGGCTACCGCGTCGTGACCATGGACTACGCCGCCGAACATGGCGACATCTTCGTCACCTGCACCGGCAACTACCACGTCATCACCGAGCAGCACATGCTCAAGATGAAGGACCAGGCGATCGTCTGCAACATCGGCCACTTCGACAACGAAATCGAAGTCGCCGCGCTGAAGAAGTACGAGTGGGACAACATCAAGCCCCAGGTCGATCACGTGATCTTCCCGGACGGCAAGCGGATCATCCTGCTGGCCGAAGGCCGCCTGGTGAACCTGGGCTGCGGCACGGGCCACCCGTCCTACGTGATGAGCTCCTCGTTCGCCAACCAGACCATCGCCCAGATCGAACTGTTCAGCAACACCGCCGCCTACCCGGTCGGCGTCTACACGCTGCCCAAGAAGCTGGACGAAAAAGTGGCGCGCCTGCAGCTCAAGAAGCTGAACGCGCAGCTGACCGAACTGACCGAAGAGCAAGCTGCCTACATCTCGGTGAGCAAGGAAGGCCCGTACAAGCCGGAACACTACCGCTACTGATCCGGTAGCTCCGCTGTACTGTTACGCCAGGCGCGCAGCAGCGCGCCTGGCGCTTCCCTCAAAGCCGCCCACGAAAGCGATGCCCCGATGCGCCTGCTCCTGACCTGGCTGATCAACGCCGCCGCCCTCATGGCCCTGCCGTTCCTGATGGATTCCGTCCACATCACCAACGTCGGCACCGCCCTCATCGCCGCGCTGGTGCTGGGACTGGTCAACACCCTGATCCGTCCGCTGCTGGTGATCCTGACCCTGCCGGTGACCCTGGTGTCGATGGGCCTGTTCATCCTGGTAATCAACGCCTTGCTGTTCTGGCTGGTGGCGCACTGGATCGAAGGTTTCGAAGTGGCGGGCTTCTGGTCCGCCTTCCTGGCGGCCATTTTGTACAGCATCATTTCGTGGGCGCTTTCAACCTTGCTCCTCTCAGACAAAGATGGAAACTCCTAATTTCAGTATCGAGTTCTTCCCGCCCAAGACGGCAGAGGGCGCGGAGAAGCTGCGCGTCACGCGCCAGAAACTGGCCGAGCTGCAGCCCAAGTATTTCTCGGTGACCTTCGGCGCCGGCGGCAGCACCCAGGCCGGCACCCTGCAGACCGTGCTCGAGATCCGCCAGGAAGGGCATGAGGCCGCGCCTCACCTGTCCTGCATCGGCGGCGACCGCGCGTCGATCCGCGCCATCCTCAAGCAGTTCCAGGACAACGGCATCCGCCGCCTGGTGGCCCTGCGCGGCGATCTGCCGAGCGGCTACGGCGGCGCCGGCGAGTTCCGCTACGCGAACGAGCTGGTCGAATTCATCCGCCAGGAAACCGGCGACTGGTTCCACATCGAAGTGGCGGCCTATCCCGAGATGCACCCGCAGGCGCGTTCGCCCCAGGACGACCTGCAGAACTTCGCGCGTAAAGTACAGGCCGGCGCCAACGCCGCGATCACCCAGTACTTCTACAACGCCGACGCCTACTTCCAGTTCGTCGACAACGCACGCAAGCTGGGCGTGGACGTGCCGATCGTGGCCGGCATCATGCCGATCACGAACTATACGCAGCTGATGCGCTTCTCGGACATGTGCGGCGCCGAGATCCCGCGCTGGGTGCGCCTCAAGCTGGCCAGCTTCGGCGACGACAGCGCCTCGATCAAGGCCTTCGGCCTGGACGTCGTGACGGCGCTGTGCGAACGCCTGCTGGCGGGCGGCGCGCCGGGACTGCATTTCTATAGCATGAACCAGGCGGTGGCGACCACCGCGCTCTGGCAACGCCTGGTCAAGTGATCCAGGCCGTTTGACGCGTGGACGGGGAACCCGTCCACCCTACATGAAACATCGCGGCATCTTCCGTAGCGTGGACGGCTTCGCCGTCCACGCGCTCAACGCAATCCCGCATTCCATAACGATCGATCACGTTTCCTCGGTGATCACCCGGTCCAGCGGCACGTCGTACGCGTCCAGCGGGAATTCCGCGCGCTGGAAGGCATAGGCGATGCCCAGGGTCCGCGGCCGCGGCTGCGCCGCCAGGGTGCGGTCGTAGAACCCGCCTCCATATCCCAGCCGGTATCCATCCGCGTCGAAGCCCAGGCAGGGCACCAGCAGCGCCGGCGGCCTTTCCACCATGCGCAGTTCCGCCGGCACCGCCACCCCGAGCCTGTCGGTCACGGTCGGCTCCCCCGGTATCCATTCGGCAAAGCCGAGCGCCGTGTCGCGCGCCACCACCACAGGCAAGGCCAGCCGTACGCCCGCCTCCGCCAATTCCGCGTAGGCTGGACGCAAGTCCGGCTCGCCGGCCAGCGGCCAGTACACCCCCAGCATGGCCTGGGGATGGGCCCGCAGCCAGGCCAGCACCTGGGCGCCGATGCGGTCGTCCCAGGCCAGCTTGGTGGCGTGGTCGATGGCGCGGCGCCGCGCCTTGAGCGCGTTGCGCAAGGCGGATTTATCTTGTTGTAGCACGTCATCATTAGTGCCGTGCGCGTCTGGCAGTGGCCCGGAAGCGCGTGGTATTCTTGAATCGCCGGTCATGGTTTGAATGCAGCGTACTTTGAGAGTTCTGATGTTTCGATCGAGTCTGACAACCGGCGTCTTGCCGACCGCCATTGCCCCCATTGCCCTTGCTTTGTCCCTTGCGTGGATGCCGCCCGCATCGGCCCAGGAGGACCCCGAGGCTCCCCAGCCCGAGCAGGCCGTGCCTCCCGTTCCCGCCGGCGCCCCGACCGTGCCTGGCGCCCAGAACGCCAATCCGGCTGCGGACGACGACAGCAACTTCCTGCTTCTGCGCGAAGCCGCGCGCCAGAACGACAGCGCCAAGGTCAACGCGCTGGCCTCGCGCCTGCCGCATTACCAGCTGGCCTCGTATGTCGACTATTATCGTCTGAAACCCCGCCTGCGCGAGGCGGCGCCCGAGGAAATCCGCGAGGCCCTGCGCCGCCACGAGGGCAGCGCCATCGCCGAGCGCCTGCGCGCCGACTGGCTGCTGGAGCTGGGACGGCGCCGCGACTGGGCCAGCTTCGAGCGCGAGATGGGCGCCTTGGGGCAGAACGGCGAGCTGCAGATCCGCTGCTACGCACTGCTGGCGCGCGCCAGCCGCGGCGACAACGTGGCGCAGGAAGCCCGCGCCATCCTGGCCAATCCACCCGCCTACGGCGAAGGCTGCGCGGCCCTGATCGCGCAGCTGGCACAGGGCGGCCAGTTCACCCAGGCCGACCTGCTGTGGCAGCTGCGCCTGGCCGGCGAGATGAACGCCACCGGCCCGGCCCGGCGCGCCGCCTTGCTGCTCGGCGCATCGGACACCCGTGCGGCCCAGGCGGTCGACCTGCCGGCCGTGGCGATGGCGCGCGGGATCGGCAAGACCCAGGCCGAGCGCGCCATCTACCTGGTCGCCCTCGGACGCATGGCGCGCTCCAGCCTCAAGCTGGCCACCGTCGCCCTGGAGAAGAACAGCGCCAAGCTCACGGCGGAGGAACGCGCCGTCGGCTGGGCCAACCTGGCGCTGGCCGCCTCGATCGGCCTGTCGCCGGAGGCGGACGACTACTGGCGCCGCGCCAACGGCGCCCAGCTGACGAACGAACAAATGCAGTGGAAGACCCGCATCGCGCTGCGCCACGGCGACTGGAAGGGGGTGCGTACGGCCATCGAATCCATGCCGGCCGGCCTGCGCGCCGAACCGGCCTGGGTCTACTGGCTGGGCCGCGCCCACAAGGCCGAAGGACGCGGGGATCAGGCGCGCGAGCTGTTCGAGCGCATCGCCGTGCAGTCGAACTTCTATGGCCAGCTGGCGATGGACGAGCTGGGCCGCATGGTGACGGCGCCGCCGCCGGCGGCCCCGGTCACGGCCGCCGAACTGGCGCAGGCGGGCGCCAACCCGAGCCTGCAGCGCGCCCTGAAGTTCTATGGTTTGCGCCTGCGCGCGGAAGGCAACCGCGAATGGAACTGGGGCTTGCGCGGATTGTCTGAACGTCAGCTGCTGGCCGCCGCCGAGTTCGCGCGCCGCAACGAGCTGCTCGACCGCATGGTCGAAACCTCGCTGCGCACGCGCACCGAGCTCGACTACGCCCAGCGCTTCCCGGCGCCCCACCTCGAGATCCTGCGCCCCACCGCGCAGGACCTGGGGCTGGACAAGGCCTGGGTGTATGGCCTGATCCGCCAGGAATCGCGTTTCATCCAGGACGCGCGCTCCGGCGTCGGCGCTTCGGGACTGATGCAGGTGATGCCGTCCACCGGCAAGTGGGTGGCCGCCAAGATCGGCCTGGATAACTTCGTGCACGACATGTTGACGGACCTGCGCACCAACATCACCTTGGGAGCGAACTACATGAACATGGTGCTGCAAAACTTCGACGGCTCGGAGGTGCTGGCCACCGCCGCCTACAACGCCGGGCCGGGACGCGCGCGCGCCTGGCGCGGCCTGCTGCGCGAACCGATGGAAGGCGCGGTCTTCGTCGAGACCATCCCGTTCTCGGAAACGCGCGGCTACGTGCGCAACGTGATGGCCAACGCCACCAACTACGCGGCCGTGTTCGACGGCAAGCCGCAGTCGATCAAGACCCGCCTGTCCACCATCCAGCCGCGCACGGGCAGTATCGTGCTGCCCTGAGGCCGCCATGGGCTCCCTCAAGGTCCTGGCCATCGGCGCCACCGGCTTCATCGGCTGCCACCTTGTCGCCCGGCTGGCGGAGGAGGGCGTGGACGTGGTGGTGCCGGCGCGCCACTACGAAGCCGCCAAGCAGCTGACCCTGCTGCCCGACGTCGACCTGCGCGTGGCCAACATCCACGACGACAAGGTGCTGCGCAGCCTGATGGAAGGCTGCCAGGCCGTGATCAACCTGGTGGGCGTGCTGCACGGCGGCCACGGCCAACCCTACGGCGAGGGCTTCCGCCGCCTGCACGTGGAGCTGCCGCACCGCATCGCCGCCGCCTGCGCCGACCTGGGCGTGCCGCGCTACCTGCACATGAGCGCACTGGGCGCGAACCCGCACGGGCCCTCGATGTACCAGCGCTCCAAGGCCGACGGCGAGGCCGCCGCGCGCAGCCGGCCGCAGATCGCGGCCACGATCGTCCGGCCCTCGGTGGTGTTTGGCCCGGGCGACCACTTCCTGACCATGTTCGCGCGCATGCAGCGCCACCTTCCCGTGATTCCGCTGGCCTGCGCCGAGGCGCGCTTCCAGCCGGTCTACGTGGGCGACGTGTGCTCCGCCTTCGTCCGTGCGCTGGCCCAGCCGCACACGCGCGGCGCAGTGGTCGAGCTGGGCGGCCCCCGGGTCTACACCCTGGCCGAACTGGTGCGCCTGGCGGGCCGCTACGCCGGCCACGAACGCGCGGTGGTTGGCTTGCCGGACTGGATGGCGCGCCTGCAGGCCGGCCTGATCGAGCTGCTGCCGGGCGATCCCCTCATCAGCCGCGACAACCTCGATTCCATGAAAGTGGATAACGTGGTCGATCCGGGAACGAAAGCCTTGACAGCCGAGTCACTGGGAATCAAGCTCACGTCGATCGAGGACGTGGCGCCGCACTACCTGGCGGGGCGCGATCCTCTCGATGCCTACCGCACCAGGGCCGGACGCTGATCGTAGGGTGGACGGGGTCCTTCAGGCCAGTGGCCTGAAGGACAGACGTCCACGCGTTCGACGCACGCCATCCGGACCGTGCGCGAAAACGGAGCCGTTAACGATCACCGCGTGGACGGCAGAGCCGTCCACCCTACGGGAAACGGGGACAGCACCGACCAAGATCCCAACATTTTTGATACAGGAACGCCATGCAGACCATCGAACTCGACCCGATCCTCTCGCACACCCTGGACCAGGCGCGCCGGCCGGGCCTGACGCTCGTCATCGGCAACAAGAACCTCTCGTCCTGGTCGATGCGTCCCTGGGTGGCGGCGGTCGCGTTCGGCATTCCGTTCACCGAAGTGCGCGTGCTGCTCGACCAGCCCGATACTTCGGCCAACATCGCGCGCTATTCCCATGCCGGCCGGGTGCCGGTGCTGCTGGCCGGCGACATGACGGTCTGGGACAGCCTGGCCATCACCGAATACCTGGCCGAGCAATTCCCCGACAAGCACATGTGGCCGCAGGACGTGGCGGCGCGCGCGCTGGCCCGTTCCATCGTGGCCGAGATGCACTCGGGCTTTGGCGAGCTGCGCAGCGCCATGCCGATGAACATCCAGGCCCACCTGCCGGGACGCGGGCGCACGCCGGGCGCCCAGGCCGACATCGGCCGCATCTGCGAGATCTGGGAAGACTGCCTGTCGCGCTTCGGCCACCATCACTTCCTGTTCGGCGAGTTCTCGATCGCCGACGCCTTCTACGCGCCGGTCGTGACCCGCTTCCGCACCTACGGCGTGGCGCTGGCGCCGGCCCTGCAGGCCTATTGCGACCGTGTGCTGGCCCATCCGGCCGTGGCGCGCTGGGTGACCGAGGCGCTGGCGGAGGACGACCCGACCCCGCTGCACGACGCCGACCTGCCGGGCGACTGAGCATGCGCAGTTACGTTGTCGGCGGCGCGGTCCGCGACCAGCTGCTGGGCCTGCCCGTGCAGGACCGCGACCATGTCGTGGTCGGCGCCACGCCGGAACAGATGCTGGCGGCGGGCTTCCGCCCGGTGGGCAAGGACTTCCCCGTGTTCCTGCATCCCGAGACCCAGGAGGAATACGCGCTGGCGCGCACCGAGCGCAAGACCGCCAAGGGCTACCACGGCTTCGCCTTCTACACGGCGCCCGACGTCACCCTGGAACAGGACCTGGTCCGGCGCGACCTGACCATCAACGCCATGGCCCTGGGGGAAGAGGGCGAAATCGTCGACCCCTACGGCGGCCAGGCCGACCTGGGCGAGCGTGTGTTCCGCCATGTCTCGGAGGCCTTCGCCGAAGACCCGGTGCGCATCCTGCGCGTGGCGCGCTTCGCCGCGCGGCTGCCGGAGTTTCGCGTGGCGGACACGACCAACGCCCTGATGCGGCGCATGGTGGACGAGGGCGAGGTCGACGCCCTGGTCCCGGAGCGCGTGTGGCAGGAACTCTCGCGCGGCCTGATGGAGCAGCGGCCTTCGCGCATGCTGGCGGTGCTGCGCGACTGCGGCGCGCTGGCGCGCATCCTGCCGGAGCTCGGTGTTCCGCAGGAGCCAGGAGAGGAGGGGGACGCGCGCATCATGGAAGCCATCGACGGCGCGGCGCGGCGCGCGCATCCGCTGGAGGTGCGCTTCGCGGTGCTGATGCTTGGCATCGGCGCAGGCGCGGCGCCGGACCCGAAGCCGGTCCAGGACGTATGCAAGCGGCTCAAGGTGCCCAACGAATGCCGCGACCTGGCGCTGATGACCGCGCGTGAAACCGGCCTGGCCGCGCAGCGGAGCGTCGCGCTCGACCCGGAGGCGATCGTGAGCCTGTTCGAGCGCTGCGACGCCTTCCGCAAGCCGGAGCGCTTTGCCCAGATGCTGCTGGCCGCCGCCAGCGCGCCGCGTGTGCCGAACTTGCTGCAGCAAACGGCGCCCCAACTCACAAAGGCCCTGGCCGCGGCGCGCGCCGTCAACGCGGGTGAAATCGCCCAGCGCTACGTGGAAAGCAAGGACAGGATTCCGGAAGCCGTACATGCGGGACGGGTGAGCGCGGTCGAGGAAGCGCTCGGCCCAGGACACTGAGGCGTACAGGCGCGGCTACCCGCCACGCATGTGTTACATTCGCTTACACCCTACCCGTAATACATTTAATAGATTTGCTATCCTTCGCTGTCGGGTTTTGTTGCGTTAGGGGAAAATTATGCTTGCCGTACTGGCGCAGCGTGTAGCGAACTTGAGTCCGCGCCGCCGCCTGCTGCTGGCCGGGGCGGCGGTCGTCGCCTTGAGCATCCTGCTCGCCTTCCTCTACATCCGTACCGAATCGGTCGACCCGGAAATCCGCAACCGCGTCATGCTCAACCTGCGCGAGCTGGAAAAGCTCGACGCCGAGTGGGACGCCAACATCCTGCGCGCCCACATCGGCCGCGCGCCTCCGGAACAGCGCCTCACCACCCAGCTGCCGCGCATGCACGACCTGGTGGCGCGCCTGGGCGAAGCGCTGCCCCACACCACCGGCACCGCCGCGCCCGCCGCCTACGACCAGCTGCGCCAGTCGATGCGCACCAAGGAACAGCTGGTCACCCTGTTCGCCGTCCATAACCCGCCGCTGCGCGAGGCCCTGATGCACGTGCCGCCCGCCGTGGCCGATCTCAAGACCGAGCTGAGCGGCATCGAAGGCGCGCTGGCGCCGGCGCGCATCGTGGTCCGGCTCGACACCACGCTCAACGCGCTGCTCACCGAGATCCTGCGCTACAACCTGGCGCCGACGCCGGCCCTGGCCACGCGCATCGACGAGATCCTGGGCGACGTCGCGGCCCAGGAAATCGCCTTCTCGCCGGCCGTGGTCGAAAAGATGGACGCCCTGATCCACAGCTGCCGCGTGATCCTGGAAAAGCGGCCGCTGGAAAACCGCCTGGAAGCCCAGATCGCCGGCGCAGGCACCGGCGCCGCCCTCGACCGCCTGGGGCGCGAGTTCGACCGCTCCTTCGACACCGTGCTGCTGGAGCGCCAGCGCTTCCGCGGCTACCTGTTCGCCTATTCGGCGGTGCTGCTGGTCCTGCTGGCCTATGCCGGCTGGCGCCTGCGCCGCAGCTACCGCATCATCGGCGAGGTCAACCAGCGTTTGCAGGCCGCCAACGAAACCCTGGAACACCGCGTGGCCGAGCGCACGGCGGAACTCGAAACGCAATCGAAGCAGCTCGAACGCCTGGCCCAGCACGACAGCCTGACCGGCCTGATCAACTACCGCCAGCTGACCCGCCTGCTCGACCGCGCCCTGGCGCGCGCCGACCGCCGCGACAGCGTGGTGGTCCTGATGTTCATCGACCTGGACGGCTTCAAGGCCGTCAACGACACCTGGGGCCACGCCACCGGCGACCTGGTGCTGCAGATGGTGGCGCGCCGCGTGCAGGACAAATTGCGCGCCGAGGATGCGCTGGCGCGCCTGGGCGGCGACGAGTTCGTGATCATGCTCGAAGATGTCAGCGCGCGCGAAGGCGCGCTGCGCGTCGCCCGGCTGGCGCTGGAGCAGATCGAGTCGATCACCGAGGCCGACGGCAACCCGGTGCGCATCTCCGCCAGCATCGGCATCGCCGCCGCCAGGGGCCAGGCCGGCGCCGCGCGCGGCCAGGCGGCCCTGCTGGCCGACGCCGACAAGGCCATGTACGAAGCCAAGCAATCCGGCAAGGGCACCTTCGTTGTCAGCCCGGAGTCACAGTGGCTCACGCCAAGCTAGCCTTTCCGCACAGCAAGCCCCACAATAAAGCAGAGCTGGCCGGCTTCGGCTAGAATTGGTTTGTTGCAGTGCACAATAAGGGCGTCATCATGTTGGACAATCCGTTACGCCGCTGGATCCGGGGCCTGGGCGGAAAGAAGGGCCAGCCGACCGTGCTGGTCAAGGAACTGGCCGAGCGCGACCGCCGCCGGGTGCTGAAGCATTTCCTGGCGCTGGACGGCAATGACCGCCTGCTGCGTTTCGGCAGCATCATTCCTGACGATCAGATCAAGGTCTATGTCGCGAAAATCGATTTTTCGCGCGACATCGTGCTGGGCGTCTATAACGGCATCTTCCAGCTGGTGGGCGTCGGCCACCTCGGATTTTCGACCTCCGAAGGGCGCGGCACCACCACCAAGGAGCGGGTGGCCGAATTCGGCGTCTCGGTCTCGGCCTCGGCGCGCGGGCAGGGCGTGGGCACGCGCCTGTTCCAGCGCGCGGCCATTCACTGCCGCAATTCCGACATCGACACCCTGTACATGCAGTGCCTGTCCTCGAACCAGACCATGATGCACATCGCCAAAAAGGCCGGCATGCGCATCAAGCGCGAACACGGCGAGGCCGACGCCTACCTGCAGCTGCCGCCGCCCAGCCCCGGCAGCGTGATGGCCGAGGCGCTGGAAGAACAGTTCGCCGTGATCGACTACACCGTCAAGGCCAATGCGCGCGCCGCGGTCAAATGGTTCTCTCCAAAGAAGTAGTCATTCCTTGATCTCGGGTTCCACGAGCCTGGCCAGCAGCTCCAGCGATTCCTGCCAGCCCAGGTAGCAGAGCTCGGCCGGAATCGCGGCGGGAATGCCTTCCTGCCGAATCTTCACTTCCACTCCACAAAATACCTGGCGCAGGCTCACCGTGGTCTCCATCCGGCCCGGCAGCTTCGGGTCTTCGAACTCGTCCGTGTAGCGCAGGCGCTCGCCCGGCACCAGTTCCAGGTATTCGCCGCCGAAGGCGTGGCTGTTGCCGGTCGTGAAATTGGTGAAGGACATCCGGTAGCGGCCGCCGACCCTGGCGTCCATCTCGTGCACGGTGCCCACATAGCCGTGCGGCGGCAGCCATTTGGCCAGGGCGGCCGGTGTCGTGAAGGCGCGGTACACGCGGTCGGGCGTGGATTTCAGGACGCGGTGAAATTCGACGGTATTGGACATGATCGGTTCCTTTGTCTGGTGATGGCAGAGGACATCCCTCTGCCATCACGACGAACGGGCGGGCCGGAATTCGACACGCCGGCAGACATTTTTATAGCACGCGGATGTCGACGTCGATATTGCCCTGGGTCGCCTTCGAGTAGGGGCAGGTCTGGTGGGCCGCGGCGACCAGCGCCTGTGCGATCTCGGCCGGCAGGCCGGGCAGGTGCACGTCGAGGCGCGCCTGCAGGAAATAGGCCCCGTTCAGGTTGCACAGGTCGACTTCGGCATCGACGTGGGCCTCGGGCGGCAGCTTCAGGCCCAGCTTGCCTGCCGCCAGTCCCATCGCGCCGATGAAGCAGGCCGACCAGCCCGCCGCGAACAGCTGTTCGGGGTTGGTGCCCGCCCCCTTGGAGCCGGGCGAGGACAGCTGGATGTCGAGCCGGCCGTCGCTGCTGCGGGCCGCGCCGTCGCGGCCTCCGGAAGTCGTACGGGTCTTGCCGGTATAAAGCACAGTGGTGGTGTCGCGCATGATGTTTCCTGTTCAATAAAAATTCAAATCCACTTGGCCACGTCCAGGATGGCCTGGGCGAAGGCTTGCGGGGCTTCCTGCGGCAGGTTGTGGCCGATGCCGCCGCTCAGGTGGCGATGCTCGTACTTGCCGAGGAATTTCCTGGCGTAGAGCTTCGGGTCCGGATGCGGCGCGCCGTTCGCGTCGCCTTCCATCGTGATGGCCGGGACGGCGACGTCCGGGAACTTCGCGAGTCGCTGCTCCAGGTCTTCGTAGCGGGCTTCGCTGGGCGCCAGGCCCAGGCGCCAGCGGTAGTTGCTGATCGAAATGGCCACGTGGTCCGGATTGTCGAGCGACCTGGCGGAGCGCGCGAAGGTGGCGTCGTCGAATTTCCAGTCAGGCGAAGCCAGCTCCCAGATCAGGCGCGCGAAGGCATGGGTGTTCTCGCGGTAGCCCTGCTCGCCGCGCGGGGTGGCGAAGTAATACTGGTACCACCATTGCAGCTCCGCCTTGGGCGGCAGGGGCTTGCGGTTCCCCTCCTGGCTCCCGATCAGGTAGCCGCTGACGGACACCAGGGCGGTGCAGCGCTGGGGCCACAGCGCCGCCAGGGTCGCCGCGATGCGCGCGCCCCAGTCGAAGCCGGCAACGATGGCCTTGTCGATCTTGAGCGCATCCAGGAAGGCGATGGCGTCCGCCGTGAAGCTGGCCTGCTGGCCGTTGCGCGGGGTGTCCGTGGACAGGAAGCGGGTCGTCCCGTAGCCGCGCAGGTGCGGGATGATCACGCGGTAGCCGGCGGCCGCCAGGATGGGCGCGACATCGATGAAGGCGTGGATATCGTAGGGCCAGCCATGGAACAGCACCACCGGATAGCCCGTGCGCGGTCCCATGTCGACATAGCCCACGTCCAGCAACCCCGCGCGGATCTGCTTGATGTCCGTAAAGGTATTGCTGGCCGGCGAGATACCGCCGGAAACGGTGGGCACGGCGGCGCTCGCGCCGGCGATCAAGCCCAGCTGGGCGGCGGCGATGCCCAGCGAGGCGGCGTTCAGGAAACTCCTGCGTTTCAGATTGGTGTTCATGCGTTTCTCCAGTCGGATGGGTCAGAGGGACATGCCGCCGTCGATGGTCAGGCTGGCGCCGGTCATGTAGCCGGATTCCGGGCCGGCCAGGTAGGCAGCCAGGCCGGCGATCTCGGACGGCTGGCCGACGCGCTTGAGCGGAATCCAGTCCTTGACCAGTTCGATCATGTCCGCCGTCATGTCGGTCTCGATGGGACCGGGCTGGATGTTGTTGATGGTGATGCCGCGCGGCGCCAGGTCGACCGCCAGGCCCTTGACCATGACCGCCACCGCGCCCTTGGTCATCGCATAGACGCTGGAACCCGGGTGCCCGCTGCGCACGGCGGTATTGCTGCCGATGGTGATCACCCGTCCGCCCGGCGGCATGTGCGGCAGCGCCGCCTTGATCGCCAGGTAGACCCCGCGCACGTTCACGTCCAGCATGCGGTCCAGCGTCTCGATCCCGAACTCGGCGATATCGGCGATGTGCAGGATGCCGGCGTTGAGGACGACGATGTCGATGCGGCCGAAGCGCACGGCGGCCTGCAGCTCGGCGGCATTGGCGCTGTCCGCCTTCAGCGCCAGGGCCTGCACGCCGTGCTCCTCGATGGCGCCGGCCAGCTGCTCCGCTTTCGCCGCGGCGCTGGCGTAGGTGAGGGCGACGTTGGCGCCATCGCGCGCCAGGCGCAGGCGATGGCGGCGCCGATGCCGCGCGATCCGCCGATGACGAGTGCGGTTTTCTTCTGGGTGTTCATGCTTGCTCCTTCATGCGTTGGTCGATGTGTTCATTACATTCCCCCCACGTATCCCGGATGTGTTCGGAACCCGGTTTTTTGCAATCGCGTGTGTATGGCGCGCAAGTGGATACAGTGGGATACAAAGCGGGGCCTTACTGCGCCTGCGCCAGCAGGGCGCGGATTTTCGCCTCGGTTTCCTGGTAGGCGCCTTCGCCGAAGTGCGTGTAGACGACCCGGCCCTGCTTGTCGATCAGGTACACCGCCGGCCAGTACTGGTTCGAATAGGCCTGCCAGGTGGCGTAGCGGTTGTCCTGGGCGACCGGGTAGGGAATGCCGAGCCGCTTGATGGCCGACTGGACGTTGGCGGTCGAGCGCTCGAAGGGATACTCGGGCGTATGCACGCCGACCACGACCAGGCCCTTGTCCTTGTACTTCTCGTGCCAGCTCTTCACGTAGGGCAGGGTGCGGATGCAGTTGATGCAGGTGTAGGTCCAGAAGTCGACCAGCACCACCTTGCCGCGCAGCTGCTGCATGCTCAGGGGCGGCGAGTTGAGCCAGTTGTCGATGCCGGTGAACTCCGGTGCGGGGGCGGCGTGGGCGGACAGGCTGGCGGCGGCGAACAGCAGGGCGATCATGGTTTTCATGCGTTTCCTTTCAAAGCGAGATGAAATTGGCGAGGTGGGCGACCAGCAAGACGTCGTACTGGAAGTAAATGGCGGCGCTGGTCGCCAGGATCAGGACGCCGAAGACCTGCTGCAGGCGCCCGGTGTAGCGGGCGAGGGCGCGGATGCGCTGGCGGGCGAACTGGCCGCCGTAGGCGATGGCCAGCATGGGGATGCTGGCGCCTATGGCGTAGAGAAGAAGCAGGGTCGAGGACCAGCCAATATCCTGTGCCTGGGCGACCAGCACCAGGATCGAGGCCAGCACCGGGCCGGCGCAGGGCGTCCAGACGGCGCCCAGCGACATGCCGAGCACGAAGCCGCCCAGCTTGCCGGCGCGTTCGCCGCCGGCGGGCAGGATGGCGCCCGCGAACTGGCTCACGCGGTTCGCCAGCCAGGCATAGGGCGCCTTCCACAGCATCGCCAGCCCGGTCAGCGCCAGCATGGCGATGCCGGCCAGGCGCAGGGTCTCGTGGGCGAATGCGACCTGCTGCGAGGCGCTGGCCAGCAGCAGGCCGAGCGAGGCGAAGGCCAGGACGAAGCCGGCCACGATGAACAGGGGCCGGCTGCGGCTGGATTCCTGCAGGGTGCCGCCCAGGACGATGGGCAGGATGGGCAGCACGCAGGGCGAGGCGATGGTCAGTACGCCGCCGAGCAGGGCGAGCGGAGCGTCGATAAGATGTTGCATGGCACGGTCCTCCTGGTTGGATGACCGCATTACATCGCCCCGGCGTATCCCGGCTGTGTCCAACCCCGGGTTTTTTGCAAGCCACTGTAGCGATGGCGGCGCCGGATACACTGGGATACAAAAGCCTGGCGCAAGCAGGCTATAAAGACGGCATGGCCGCTCACTCTGACCGAGACAACATGGACACCACCGACCACATCCTCATCGTCGACGACGACCTCGAAATCCGCGAACTGCTGGCTACCTACCTGCAAAAGAACGGCATGCGCGCCTCCACCGCCGCCAACGGCCGCCAGATGCGCACCCTGATGGAGCAGCAGCAGGTCGACCTGGTGGTGCTGGACCTGATGATGCCGGGCGAGGACGGCCTGAGCCTGTGCCGCGACCTGCGGGCGGGCAAATGGCGCGCGGTCCCGGTCCTGATGCTGACCGCGCGCGACGAGGAAACCGACCGCATCGTCGGCCTGGAGATGGGCGCGGACGACTACCTGACCAAGCCGTTCGCGGCGCGCGAGCTGCTGGCGCGCATCCGTTCCGTGCTGCGCCGCACGCGCATGCTGCCGCCCAACTTCGAAGTCAAGGAGCCGGGCCAGTTCCTGGCCTTCGGCGACTGGAAGCTGGACACGGTCGGCCGCCACCTGCTCGACCGCGAGGGCACGATGGTGGCCCTGAGCGGCGCCGAATACCGCCTGCTGCGCGTCTTCCTCGACCACCCGCAGCGGGTGCTCACCCGCGACCAGCTGCTCAACCTGACCCAGGGCCGCGAAGCCGACCTGTTCGACCGCTCCATCGACCTCCTGGTGAGCCGCGTGCGCCAGCGCCTGGGCGACGATGCGCGCGAGCCGCGCTACATCAAGACCCTGCGCAGCGAGGGCTATGTGTTCTCGTCCTCGGTCGAGGTCGCGGACGGTCCGGCATGAAGACCTGGCTGCGGTGGCCGCGGACCCTGTTCATGCGGCTGATGCTGATCCTCCTGGCGGGGCTCGCGCTCGCCCAGGCGCTGTCCTATGTGCTGATCATGAGCGAGCGCAGGGAAGCCACCGTCGGCCTGATGCTCAACTTCCTGGAACAGGACGTGGCCAGCTCGGTCGCGCTGCTGGACCGGCTGCCGGCGAACGAGCGCGCCGCGTGGCTGCCCAGGCTGGAGCGCCGCACCTACCGCTTTTCCCTGACTCCGGGCGAGCCCGGACACGCGCCCGATACCGTGCTGTCGCGCCGCATCGCCGATGCCTTCGTCGAGGCGATCGGCCAGCGCTACCGCGTCACCGCAAGCGCGGCGCCCGGGCATCCGAACCGGGTCCAGGCCCACGTGACGCTGAGCGACGGCACGCCGCTCACCATCGACATGCGGCCGGCCGGGCTGCCGGTATCCGGCTGGCTGCCCGCGCTGCTGCTCGCCCAGCTGGCCTTGCTGGCGCTGTGCACCTGGGCCGGCGTGCGCCTGGCGACCCGCCCGCTGGCCCAGCTGGCCGGCGCGGCCGACAGCCTGGGGCCGGACCTGCGCTCGGAGCGGCTGCCGGAATCCGGGCCGCTGGAAGTGGCGCGCGCGGCCAGGGCCTTCAATGCCATGCAGGAGCGGATCGTCGCCTACATGACCGAGCGCACCCAGATCCTGGCCGCGATCTCGCACGACCTGCAGACGCCGATCACGCGCATGCGCATGCGCGCCGACATGCTGGACGACGAGGTCCAGCGCGACAAGATGAACCGCGACCTGCGCGAGATGGAAGCGCTGGTGAAGGACGGGGTGGCCTACGCGCGCACCCTGCACGGCGCGCGCGAGGCGCCTTGCCGGATCGATCCGGATGCGATGCTGGAGAGCCTGGTGGGCGACTACCAGGACGCGGGCCAGGAGGTCGGGCTGGAGGGGAGGGCGGACATGACGATCGCGACCCGCCCGCAGGCCTTGCGGCGCATCCTCGGCAACCTGGTCGACAATGGCCTCAAGTATGCGGGCGCCGTCCAGGTCGGCATCGGCCGCCAGGGACCGGGAGAGATCGCGATCCGCATCCGCGACTTCGGGCCCGGCATTCCCGAGGCCGAGCTGGAGAAGGTGTTCGAACCCTTCTACCGCCTGGAAGCCTCGCGCAACCGCGATACCGGCGGGACCGGCCTGGGCCTGTCCATCGCCAGGCAGCTGGCGCAGGCGATGGATGGCGCGCTGACGCTCAGGAATCATCCGCAAGGCGGCCTGGAAGCGACCCTGGTCCTGCGCGGCCTGGAGGACGACACGCGGCAGTAAGGCTGGGTATAGTAGGGCCATGCCCGACGCCCGCCACCATCCCGTCACGCCGGACGGACGCTACTTCGTCGTAGCGGGCCGCCTCTGGCGCATGAGCAATCCCCAGCTCGCGCCGGAGCGGAGGCAGGAACTGGTCAAGGAACTCATGCATGCGCGCCGGCAGGTGGGCGCGGCGATGAAGGCGCAGGACGCCGAGGCGGAGCGCCGCGCCCGCGCCGCCGTCGACGCGGTCAAGCGCGCGCTGGGGGAGCGCGGACCCGTCTGGTGGACGGACGGCGCGCCGGACCTCAACCGGCGCCTGGTGGTCAACACTCCCTACGCGCCATGGTACGAGACGCTGTCGCAGGACAGCGCGGCGTGAATCACGCGTGCCGCGCCGCCGCATGCAGGCGGTAGCCGGCCGGGCTGGTCCGGTACAGGTAGGCGAACATGCCAGTAAAGGCCAGGAAGATGGCAACGTTCAGCCAGACGGATTGCGGCTCCGCGGGCACCATCAGCACACGGTAGAGACTCACGACCAGGCCGAGCGCGTTGCCGACCAGGTTGCCGATCAGGACATAATGGATCTCTGCGAGGTCGACGGCGCGGCTGGCGCCCCAGTTCATGAAGCCGTAACCGGTGAGCGCGGCCCCGTACAGCATCGCCATGTGGCGGCCGGTGCTGTTCATGCTTTCGACGCCGTAGGCGTTCATGAGGGCGTCCGGTGCGAGCAGCAGCGCAAGACCGAAGGCTAGTCCGACGATGGCTACGATGCGGAAGATCAGGCGATGGTTCATCATTGTCTCCGGAGTGATCGAATGTGTCGGCGCACCTGGCAAGCCCGGCGCGGCGCTGCCGGAATGGCGGCGCACATTCAGCTTAGGCTGCAAATCGGACGACGCAAGCTCTACCGGAAAGATTCGGTGAAAACGGCGCCGCCACGGTCTCTATAAGCAGCATCGAAAATGCATATTTGCTAGAATGGCGGGGTTTCCAGTAGAGGCAAAGCGATGAGCGCAGTTGCAATCACACCATCTTCCATCATCCGGCTGGTCGATACCTTTTACGGCCGCGTCCGCACGGATTCCGTGCTGGGGCCCGTGTTCGAGGCCAAGCTGGCGGGCAAGTGGCAGGAGCACATGCCCAGGATGTACGCCTTCTGGACCAAGGTCCTGCTCGGGACCGGCGAGTTCGAGGGCAATGTGTTCGGCAAGCACATGGCCCTGAGCGGCATCGACAAGGAGCATTTCGTCCGCTGGCTGACGCTGTTCAAGCTGACGGCGATCGAGGTCTTCGGGGCGGAGGATGCGAAGGAGGCGATCCTGGTGGCGGAACGTATCGCCTCGAGCTTGCAGCTCGGGTTCTTCGGCGAAATCC
>NZ_JAGKSG010000039.1:0-41436 GCF_018119385.1 Massilia sp. AB1
CCCCGGTGATAGACATTGGTGTCGCTGACCCGCGCCATTAGTGAAAACAGCGCGTCGACCCGCGCCAGGCGCATGCTGCGGCCCGCCGCCAGGGTGCGGCACAGCGCCGGCAGGCCGACCTCGAACACCGACGGCAATCCGTGCGCGGCTTCTTCCCTTGCGCCGCTGGCGGCATAGCGCAGCACCACCTGGGTGCCGTGCGAGGCCACGTTGCCGTCGGCCGTATGGGCGAACAGGGCCTGGCCCCAGCGCTCCAGCAGCACCGCGCGGATCGCCTCGGGCGACAGCAGGATGCCGCGCGCCTGGCAGCGGCCGATGGCGGCGCACAGCAAGCCGACGCAGAAGATGGCGCCGCGGTGGGTATTGATGCCCCCGGTCGCGCGCAGCATGCGTTTTTCGGCCGCGATGCCCAGGCGCTTGAGCACCTGGAAAGGCGCGTCCTGCATGCCGGCCTCGCAGATGTCGCGGAAGTAGCGGCGCAGCGAGAACAGGCTGCGCAGGAAGGTCTCCGCGTTCATGTCGTCGTGGCTGCCGTTGTCGACCAGCGAGACCAGGCCCGGTTTCGGATACAGGGCCAGCTCGGCGTACAGGCTGCGTACCGCGAGGCGCGCAATGCGCCCGGCGAAGCGCTCATCGGTCCGCGATCCCGGACGTTCTACAATCAGCTCGGTTGTCAAATCAGGCATTCCGTTTCCTCCAGCGTGGCAAGCAACTCGCTCACCAGGGAAAGCGAGATCCGCCCCATTTCCTTGGCCAGCACGCGGGTGCCGCGCACGCCGTCCATGGCCGCGTGCAGCTCCTTCCAGGCTACCGCGCGGCCGTCGGGAAAGACGATTTCGCCGTCCAGCGGCAGCACCTCGGCGTGCCGGGCCAGCAGCGCGAGCCCGTCGCGCAGGTGCGCCGTATTCAAGGGGCGCAGCAGGAGGTCGATATCCGAACTCTCCTTGAGATAAGCTTGCCCGGTAATCGCCTGCAGCGCCACCGAACCGTAGGCCCCCAGCACGAAGCCGTGGGCGGTCGCTTCCTGCTCCAGCGCCGCCAGCCCGGCGCGCCAGCGCTCGGGCACGGCGTCCATCGCGGCCACCAGCGGCAGCGGCGCCGCGTGGCGCGCCACGTCGGCGATGGCGACCCGTGCGGCCACCCTCACCTTGACGCCATCAAGGGGACGCGGCGGCAGCGCGAAGCCGACCGACAGCTGGTCCGGCGCCTGCTCCACTTCGTCGCGCCGCACCACGGCCGGCCAGCCGGCGCGCGACCACGCGTCCAGCGCCCCGGACTGCTCCTGCGGCATGGCGGCCAGGACTTGTTCCCAGCCGCGCGCGGTCAGCCAGACCAGGTCATGCCGGGCGAACATCGCTGCCTCGGCGCACCGCGTCCGCCACCGGCTGGGCCAGCAGGCGCCCGCCGCGCTCGCGGCCGAGCTCCATGCGGCGGTCTTCCGGACGGCTGACCTGCAGGGCCATGGCCAGCGCGCCGGCCAGGTCGCCTTCCCACAGTCCGTGCAGCCCCCCCATGCGCAGGTAGTTGTGGGCGCCCGGCGCGAACACCGGATTGTCCTTGGCCAGTTCGGTCAGGCGCTCTTCCGGCACCTTGGTGATGCGCGCCATCGCCGGCAGGCCCATCACGCGAATGGTCGCTTCCGGCAGCGCGAAGCAGGCGTTGGCGATCAGGCCGCTGGTGATGAAACCGCCGGACAGCGCCTGGTCGTACACCAGGCCGACCACCGTGTGGCCCTTGCGCCGCGCCAGGTCGATGCACTTGCCCAGGTGGGCCATGTAGCTGTTGATGCCCAACATTTCATCGCGGTGGCGCAGGCGCTGCCCCTGGGTGTCGATCAGGATCACGATCGGCCGGCCTGGATGCGACTGCACCGTGCGCAGAACCGCCCTGGCCTGGGCCAGGGCGATCTCGATGCCGATCGGCGCGTGCTCGGTGGTGCCGATCACGTCGACCGCCTGCCCGTCCACCTGGGCGCAGCCGGACAGGAAGTTGTCGCGCTCCACGATATCGTGGCCAGCAGGGAACAGCTGCGCCGCCAAAGTTTGCCAGTCCATCATCGTACTCCTTTGATCTGCGCGGCCAGCGCCAGGAAGGCTTCCGGTTCCAGCACCGGCACGGCGGCTGGATCGGGAATGCCGAGCTGCTTCCACACGTCCATCGGATCGCGCAGTCCGTCCGCATCCTGGATGCGGCGCGACAGCATCTCCTGCTCGGCCAGCAGGTCGTCCAGGGTCAGCTCGGCGCCGCTGCCGCGCACCTGTTCGATGGCGTCCAGCGCCGCGGCGCGGAAGGCGGCCACGTCGTCCGGCACCAGGGCCTGGCAGTCGCCCATCAGGTAGCGGTGCTTGCCGCCGGTCGTGCGCCACACCAGGGCGCGGTCGCGGGCGTCGAATTCCTCGACGCCGTTGGCGGTCTCGATCACCTCGGGGCCGGACATGGCGAGCCGCCCTTCTTCCGACATGATCACCGTGTTGGCGCAGCGCGCAGCGATGCCCATGCCGCCGAAGCAGCCGTTCGATCCGCCCACCACGCTGATCACCGGGATGCCGGCCGCGCGCACGTCCAGGATCGCGCGCATCACTTCGGACACCGCGATCAGGCCGGCGTTGGCTTCGTGCAGGCGCACGCCGCCCGATTCGAGCAGCAGCACGACCGCGTGCGCCTGCTCGTCGATCGCGCGGCGCAGCATGCCCACCAGCTTGGCGCCATGGACTTCGCCCACCGCGCCGCCCATGAAGCCGCCCTCCTGGGCCGCGCCGAACACGGTGTGCCCGCCGAGCTTTCCTTTGCCGACCAAAACGCCGTCGTCGAAGGACACCGGGGCATTCAGCTGCGACAGGTGCGGACTGGTGACGCGCGCGGCGGGCGGCAGGAATTCCTCGAAGCTGCCGGCGTCGAAGATCGCCGGGATGCGCTGGCGCGCGCTCAGTTCCAGATAGCTGCTCATGGCTGGCCTCCCGTTGCCGACTCCACCGCCTGGTCCAGGCGCAGGCTGACCACCGCCGGGGTGGCGCCCATGTCGTTGATGCAGATGCGCGCGTCCGCCAGGCCCCAGCGCGCATGGAAGTCGGCCATCACCGCCTGCCAGGTCGCGCCGAAGCCGACGGCGGCGGTGTGCACTTCGATTTCGCAGGCGCCGCCCAGCTGGGCCGGCTCGATCAGGACTTCCAGGTTGCCCGAGCTGACCACGCCCACCAGCTGGGGCATGCTGCTCAGGGGCCGATTGCCCTGCTCGAAGCGATAGTTCAATGTTTCCATCGTGGTTTCCTCACCAGTTCCTGAAGCGCTTCGGTGGATCGTACAGCCCTCCGGAAGCGCGCACCAGGCCTTTCATGTTCTTGGCGGCCAGCAGGTCGCGGGTGGCCATGCGCTTGTCGATGCCCAGGTCTTCGGCGCGCCGGATCACGCCGCGGTCGCGCAGGTTCTCTACCATGCGCTTGTCGCGTCCCATGCCCACCGGCGTGTAGCCGGCCACGCCGCGGATCGCCTGTTCGCGCTCCTCGTCGCTGCGGCACAGCAGCAGGTTGGCGATGCCTTCCTCGGTCAGGATGTGGGTCACGTCGTCGCCGTAGATCATCACCGGCGGGATCGCCATGCCGGCCTGCTCGGCCAGCTGCCAGGCATCCAGCTTTTCGACGAAGGCGGGGGCCATGTGCTCGCGGAAGGTCTCGACCATCTGCACCACGAGCTTCTGGCCGCGCGGGATGGTGTTGCGCCCCGCATTTCGCCCGTCCTTTGCCTGCTGGCCCGCTTTCAGCCAGGCCGCGCTCGGGTGGCGCCGGCCGCGCGCGTCGGCGCCCATGTTGGGTGCGCCGCCGAAGCCGGAAATCCGGCCCAGGGTCGCGGTCGAGGAATTGCCCTGCAAGTCGATCTGCAGGGTGGAGCCGATGAACATGTCGCAGGCGTAGTGGCCGGCTGCCTGGGAGAAGGCGCGGTTGCTGCGCATCGATCCGTCCGGCCCCACGAAGAAGACGTCGGGCCGGGCGCGGATATAGTTCTCCATGCCCAGCTCGGAACCGAAGGAATGCACCGACTCGACGAAGCCCGCCTCGATGGCCGGGATCAGCGCCGGGTGCGGGTTGAGCGCCCAGTGGCGGGCAATCTTCCCTTTCAGGCCCAGTTCCGCCGCGTAGGTCGGCAGCAGCAGCTCGATGGCGGCCGTGTCGAAGCCGATGCCGTGGTTCAGGCGGTCGACCTGGTATTCCGCGTAGATGCCCTTGATGGCCATCATCGCCATCAGGACCTGGATCTCGGAGATCTGGGCCGGATCGCGGGTGAACAGCGGCTCGATGTAGTAAGGCGTGGGCGACTGCACCACGAACTCGACCCAGTCGGCCGGGATGTCCACGCGCGGCAGCTTGTCGACGACCTTGTTCACCTGGACGATCACGATGCCGCTCTTGAAGGCCGTGGCCTCCACGATGGCCGGCGTGTCCTCGGTGTTCGGGCCGGTGTACAGGTTGCCCTCGCGGTCCGCCATCTCGGCCGCCACCAGCGCGATGCGCGGCGTGAGGTCGACGAAGTAGCGGCCGAACAGCTCGAGGTAGGTGTGGATCGCCCCGATATTCAGCTTGCCCGCCTGGGCCAGCTTGGCCAGGCGGCCGGCTTGCGGCCCGGAGAAGGAGAAGTCCAGGCGCGAGCCGATGCCCTTCTCGAACACGTCCAGGTGTTCGGGAAGGGACAGCACCGACAACAGCATGTGCAGGTTGTTGATGCGGTTCGGGTCCAGCTTGGTCAGCGCCTTGCCGAGGAAGTCGGCCTGCTTCTGGTTGTTCCCCTCCAGGCAGACACGGTCGCCGCATTCCAGCACGGCGTGAAGGAGATCGACGATGCGGTTGGCTCCCACGATCTTGCCCTGCAGGTCGTTCCCGAGGGCGTTCCTGGCCCGGTCGAGACGTGCGCTGCGGTTGGTTTGCTGTGTATCCCAGCGGCGTTGTGCGTCTTGCATAGCGTTTCCCGAAAAATGGCCGTGCCTGTTTAGAGCACGACGAACAGCAGCCACACCAGGACCGGTGCGGCCACGGTGACGATACCGCCATAGATCATCAGCTGGCGCAGGAAGACGTCGCGGTCGATGCCTTGCGCGCTGGCCAGCACCAGTGCTCCGTTGGTGGAGAAGGGGCTGACGTCGACGATGGTCGATGCGACCGCCATCGCGGCGATGAAGCCGATCGGATCGACGCCGGTGCCGCTCTGCAGGAAGGGCACCGCCAGCGGAATCAGGGATCCCAGCACCGCGGTCGACGAGGCGAAGGCGGACACGATGGCGCCGACGAAGAGCAGCAGCAGCGCCACCACCAGCGGCGAGGTCAGGCTGGCCACGCTGGTGCCGACGAAGTCGATGGTGCCCATCTTCTGCATCACACCCACATAGGTGCTGACGCCGACGATCAGCATGATCTCGGGCCAGGACACCTGGCCGATGGCGCGTTTCTGCACCTGCGGCGCCATCAGCGACAGCACCAGGCCGATGCAGACGGCGACGAAGCCGATGTCCAGCTTGTACATCAGGGTCAGCACGCCCAGGGCCAGCAGGCCGACCACGGTCGCCAGTTGCTGGAAGGTCGGGCCGGCATGGTCTTCGGCCTTGGCCAGGGCGGCCGTACCGGACCCGCCTGCGGTGTTGACGGCGGCCAGCGAGTCGGCCGAGCGCTGGCGGGTGAGCTGTTCTTCGCTCGATGCCTCGGCTTCGGCATCGCCGTAGATCTGCGGGCCCTGGGCGGCCACGGCCACCTGGGCGCCGAAAGGCATCGCCGGCATGGCGCCGCCACGGGCGGCCGGGCGGCCCTCGCGCATCAGGCGCAGGCCGCCCATCAGGCAGAACAGCACCACGCATACCGCGAAGTTGAAGCCCAGGCTGACCAGCGCGGTCGTCATCTCGGACAGCGGCAGGCCGGCCTTCTGCACGATCTTGTTGGTGATGCCGCCATAGATGCTGATCGGCGAGAAGCCGCCGCCCTGCGCGCCGTGGATCACCATCAGGCCCATCATCAGCGGGCTGATGTTGTGCTTGACGGCGAAGCCGAGGGCGATCGGGGCGATGATCGCCACCGCCGCCGGGCTGACGGCGCCCATGGCGGTCAGCATCGCGGTAATGGCGAACATCACCCAGGGAATCGCGGCAATCCTGCCGCCGACCGCCCGTACGGCGAGGCGCACCAGCCAGTCGATGGTGCCGTTGTTCTGGGCCTGGGCGAACAGGAAGGTGATGCCGACCAGGGTCAGGAAGAGTTCGGCCGGGAAGCCGGCCAGGATGCCCTTGGCCGTCATCCCGGCGGCCAGGGTGCCGACCAGGAAGGCGCCGACGAATGCGAGAACGCCCATGTTGATGGGCAGGACGGTGGCAATGATGAACATCAGGGCCAGCACGTAAATGGAAATCATATGAGAGGACACGAGGGTGCTCCTTCGCCAAGTGGCGCCGCACTAGCGGGCCGGTGAAACGTCTCCGAATATATGCCTCTCCGGTGGAGGGCATGCTCTTTTTTGTGGTTTTTATAAGGTAGCCGCGAATCGGGCGCAGATCAATTACGCGGACCGTGGGACGTTTACTGTGAGCGAAACGTTCGCATCACCCGTGCTTGAGCATGCGGCACACCGCCGCCAGCGCCAGCAGGTTCGGATCGCGCTCGCGCACCCGCAGGAAGCTCAGCCCGATGGTCTGGCGCATCAGGTATTCCTGCCTGAGCGGAATCAACTGCAGCTTGTCGCCGAACACGTTGCGCACCCGGCCCGGCAGCAGGGTGTAGCCGATCCCCGCCCCCACCAGGTTCATCAGCGAGAAGATGTCGCCCACCCGCGTGACGACGGTGGGCGTGAAGCCGGCGATGCGGAAGGCTTCCTGGAAGCCCTGGAAGGTGATGAAGCCTTCGCTCAGTCCCACGAACTTCTCGCCGGCGCAGTCGCGCAGGTCGATGTCCTTGACATCCGCATAGGGCGAACCCTTGGGCGCCGCGAAGTAGATCTCGTCCTCGAACAGCGGAATCGATTCGACGTCGGGATCGGGATCGGGCAATGCGATCAGGGCGGCGTCGATGGCGTTCTGCTTGAGCTTGTGCAGCAGGTCGGCGTTCGAGCCCAGCACCAGCTCGGTCTGCAGTTCGGGCTTGCGCAGCTTGATGCCGATGATGACTTCGGGGATGGTGCCGGTGGTGAGCGAGTACAGCGAGCCGATCTTGAGGTGGTCGGCCGAGTAGCCGGCCGCCGAGCGCGTGGCGGCGATGCCGTCCGCCATCAGCTTGATCACTTCGCGGCTGACGTCGGCCAGCACCTGGGCCGCCTCGTTCGGGATCAGGTTGCGGCCCTGGAGGCTGAACAGCTGGCAGCTCATGCTCTCTTCCAGCGAATGCAGGGCGCGGTGCACGCTGACGGCGCTGATGTCGAGCAGCCGCGCGGCCGCGTTCAGGTTCCCGCCCTCCATGTAGGCGAGCAGGATTTCGAGCTTGCGGAAGGTGATCTCGTCGCTGATCTGGCTGCGCATGGTGAAGAGACTCTGGTTAGTTGGAACGAATCACGCGCGCGCGCCCTGGCTGGCCGCCTGCACCACGTTGTCGATATCGCCGTTGTGCCACCACAGCGAAGGATTGTTGTCGGCCAGCTCGCGCAGCAGGTCCCACACCACCTTCACGCGCCGCAGGCGGTACAGGTCGGTCGGCGCGGCCAGCCAGAACGAGCGCTCGGCGAAGAAGCCGGGCAGCACCGGCACCAGGCGCCCGTCGTCCGGCACCGCGTAGGGCGGCGCCATCATCAGGCCCATGCCCAGCGAGGCCGCCTCGATCTGCGCCGTCATGCCCGAGCAGCACATGCGCCGGCGCGGGGTGAATCCCAGTTCGTTCAGGTAGGACAGCTCGCGGCTGGCCAGCCGGTCCTGGACGTAGTCGACGAAGTCGTGGCGCGCCAGGTCGGACTGCTGCCTGATGGCCGGATGGCGCGCCAGGTAGGACGGCGCCGCGTACAGGTAGAAGCGGAAGGACGCCAGCCGCGTGACCACGTAGCGGCCGGTGGTCGGCGGATCCAGCATGACCCCGAGATCGGCTTCGCGGTTGGCCAGGTTGGCGAAGCGCGGCAGCGCCAGCAGGTCGATCGACAGGTCCGGGTGCTGCTCCAGCAGCCCGGCCAGCAGCGGCGCCACCACCCGCACCCCGAACACTTCGGGCACGCCCAGGCGCACCACGCCGGCCGCCGCCACCTCCGCCCCGCCGATCTGCTCGGCCGCGGCCAGGGCCGCGCCTTCCATCGCCTCGGCATGCGGCAGCAGGGCCAGCCCGACCTCGGTCAGCTCGTAGCCTTCGCGGCTGCGGTCGAACAGGGTGGCCCCGAGCTGGGTCTCGAGCCGGTCGATGCGCCGCGCCACCGTGGTGTGCTCGACCTCGAGGCGCCGCGAGGCGCCGGACAAGGTGCCGGCGCGGGCCAGCTCCAGGAAGAATCGCAGGTCGGTCCACTCGGGCAGCGTATTCATGGGTAGTTGTCCGATATCAAGATGACATATTGTGCACTAGTGCACATTCCCCCTGCAATCCTTTCGTCGACCTCCCTCATCGCCGGGCCAAGTTAGTGCTTTTGGGCTATTCCTTAGGGCAAGTGCGCTCTGTAAACACGCTGCCTGCGCACTGACAGCCTGGCGAAACCACCTTGTACATATTTGCACTGAAGCAGCATAGCGGGCTGTGCATTTACGCACAAAGGGGTGGGCGATTGTTAGCTATTCAACCAAACCCAACCGAGGCACACTGCTGGGCATGCGAAATCTTGAACGCATGCCTACAAAAAACAAGGAGACAAGAATGCGTCTGACCAAGAAGAAACTGAGCCTGCTGACCCAGTCCGCCATCGCCGTGCTCGCCGTCTCCGGCGGCGGTATCGGTGCGGCCCACGCCCAGACCTCCGCCGGCGCCCCGGCCGCCTCGCCGACCGAGGAAGCCGCGCCGGCCAAGGTGGTCGTCACCGCGCGCCGCCGCGAGGAGACCCTGCAGGACGTGCCGGTGTCGGTCACCGCCTTCTCGGCAGACCAGCTCTCCAAACAGGCCGTGCCGGACGTGACCGCCCTCGCCCTGGCCCTGCCGAACACCACGCTCAAGGCTTCGCGCGCCACCAATTCCACCCTGACCGCCTTCATCCGCGGCGTCGGCCAGGCCGACCCGCTGGCCGGCTTCGAGTCCGGCGTCGGCATCTACGTCGACGACATCTACCTGGCCCGCCCGCAAGCCGCGGTGGCGGACATCTACGACGTCGAGCGCATCGAAGTCCTGCGCGGCCCGCAGGGCACCCTGTACGGCCGCAACACCATCGGCGGCGCGGTCAAGTACGTGACCCGCAAGCTCGGTCCGAAGCGCGACGTGCGCCTGCGCGCCACCGTCGGCAACTACGACCAGCGCGAAGTCGTGGTCACCGCCAGCACCCCGCTGACCGACACCGCGCGCATCGGCGGCACCTTCGCCCGCTTCAAGCGCGACGGCTTCGGCACCAACCTGTTCACCGGCAAGGGCAACTACGACAAGGACGTCACCGCGGCCCGCCTGTCGGCCGAGTTCACCCCGAACCAGGATCTGTTCATCCGCATCGCCGGCGACATCACCCAGGACGATTCGAACCCGAAGAACGGCCACCGCCTGATCGTCGGCCGCACCAGCGGCGCCCCGATCCTGTCGAACGAATTCGACACCCGCGGCAACCTGACCAAGGCCCTGGGCCACGACCAGGACGTCAAGGCCTACGGCGTCTCGGCCACCGTCGAATACACCATCAACCCCACCTGGACCCTGAAATCGATCACCGCCGCGCGCAAGGACCGTTCCTACGCCCCGATCGACTTCGACGCCCTGCCGGTGGTCGACATGGAAGTGCCGGCCCTGTACAAGAACAAGCAGTTCAGCCAGGAATTCAACCTGACCTACACGGGCGAGCGCGTACAGGGCGTGGCCGGCGTCTACTTCATGGACGCCAACGCCTTCAACCACTTCGACACCATCCTGGCCGGCGCCTTCCCGTCCTCGACCTACACGATGGGCGACATCGACACCAAGGCCTGGGCAGTCTACGCCGACGGCAGCTACAACTTCACCGACGCCCTGAGCGTATCGCTGGGCGGCCGCTACACGGTCGACAAGCGCGAAGCCGAGATCCTGCGCCAGATCTACTTCGGCCTGGGCGGCTCGCCGCAGCTGGGCAACCCGAGCGCGATCCTGTTCCGCACCGATACCGACCTGCGTGGCGGCGTGCTCGAGCGCGAAGACAAGAAGTTTACCCCGCGCGTTGCCGTGAACTGGAAGATGAACCAGGACCACAACGTCTACGCCTCCTACTCGGAAGGCTTCAAGGGCGGCGGCTTCGACCCGCGCCTGAACGTGGTCGGCACCCGCATCCCGCTGTCGACCGCGCGCGCGGGCTATGCGCCGGAAACCATCGAGACCTACGAACTGGGCCTGAAGTCGGCCTTCAACGGCGGCCGCATCACCACCAACGCCGCCGTGTTCTACAGCGACTACCAGGACGTGCAGATCCCGGGCTCGGTGGCGATCGACACCAACGGCGACGGCCGCGACGACAGCTTCGCCGGCGTGACCACCAACGCCGGCAAGGCCAAGATCAAGGGCCTGGAACTGGAAGCCATCGCCAATCTGACCCGCAACTTCATGATTGCAGGCATGTACAGCTACATCGACGCCGAGTACAAGGAGTACATCGTCGCCGGCGTGAACGTGGCGGGCCAGCGCACCTTCCAGAACACCCCGAAGAACTCCGCCAACCTGCGCGCCAACTACGACTTCGACCTGCCGGTCGGCCCGCACAGCGGCAAGCTCTCGCTGATCGGCAGCTGGTCGTACAAGGGCTCCACCGCGCAGTTCGAGACCCGTTCGCTGCTGGACCAGGAGTCCTACCGCATCTGGGACGCCAGCATCGTCTGGACCCGCACCGACGGCAAGATCCGCGCCGGCCTGCACGGCAAGAACCTGGGCGACACCCGCTACAAGACCGCCGGCTACCTGTTCCCGACCCTGGGCAACGAGGGCACGCTGACGGCCTTCTACGGCAACCCGCGCACGGTGTCGGCGACTGTCGAGTACCGTTTCTAAGGCGGCGCGGCGTTCCAGTCGCTCCCTGCGTTGGCATCAACCGTCGTCCCGGCGCAGGCCGGGACCCAAGTTCGGCGTTTCGACGGCGCATACAAACTTAGGTTCCGGCCTTCGCCGGAACGACGGTTCGAGGGCTAGCTATGCGGCCTAGTGCCGCGGGGACTGCCATTACCCAATCGAACCAACAGGATAAGCCAGCGTGTCCACCTACACACCAATCAGCTATACGAGCGGCGACGGGCTGGCGCTGTACGCACGCGACTATGCAGCCACCGCCAGCCCCGGGGCCGCGCCAGGCCCGGCCCGGCTGCCGGTGATCTGCATCCACGGCCTGACCCGCAATTCGTCCGACTTCGACGAAGTCGCGCCGGTGATCGCGGCCCTGGGCCGGCGCGTGATCGCCGTCGACGTGCGCGGCCGCGGCCACTCGGCGCGCGACCCCAACCCGGCCAACTACTCGCCCATGGTCTACGCCGGCGACATCATCAAGCTGATGAACGACCTGGGCATCGCGCGCGCCGTCTTCATCGGCACCTCGATGGGCGGCCTGATCACCATGACCCTGGCGGCGCGCCGCCTGGACCTGATCGCCGCCGCCATCATCAACGACATCGGCCCGGTCATGTCGCCGCGCGGCCTGGACCGCATCGCCGGCTATGCCGGCAAGTCCGCCGCCGTCGCTTCCTGGCCCGAGGCCGCCAGCCATGTACGCGACATCAATCTCTGCGCCTTCCCCGCCAACTCCGACGACGAGTGGGACAAGTGGGCGCGCCGCGCCTTCGAGCAGCGCGACGACGGCTTGTTGAGCCCACGCTACGATCCGAACATTGCGCACGCCCTGCAAACGGGTAAACTTCCCCCGACCTCGCTGGCGGCGCGTATGGCCTTCCGGCGCCTGGCGCGGCGCCGCCCCACCCTGCTGGTGCGCGGTACGCTGTCGGACCTGGTCGAACCCGAACAGGCGGTCTGGATGCGCAAGGCCGCCCCGGAGCTGCAGTATGTGGAAGTACCGAATGTCGGCCACGCGCCGATGCTGACCGAGCCCGAGGCGCTGGATGCCATCCGCGCCTTCCTGGCCCAGGTACCCTGAGACAGAACAAGGAGACAAGCATGAACCACCTGATCAAACCCCTCGCCGTCGCCATCGTGGCCGCCTTCGCCGCCACCGCCGCGCCGACGGTCCTGGCCCAGGGCAAGGACCTGAAGGTCGCCCTCATCGCGGGCAAGACCGGCGCGCTGGAAGCCTACGCCAAGGAGACCGAGACCGGCTTCATGATGGGCCTCGAGTACCTCACCGGCGGCAAGATGGAGATCAACGGCCGCAAGATCAAGGTGATCGTCAAGGACGACCAGAGCAAGCCGGACCTGGGCCGCACCCTGCTGGCCGAAGCCTATGGCGACGACAAGGTGGACATCGCGGTCGGCACCACCTCGTCCGGCTCGGCGCTGGCGATGCTCCCGGTCGCCAAGGAATACCGCAAGGTGCTGATCGTGGAACCGGCCGTGGCCGACGCCATCACCGGCGACAAGTGGAATAAATACATCTTCCGCACCGCGCGCAGCTCGATGCAGGACGCGCTGGCCGCCGCCTCCACCCTGAAGTCGGGCAGCGTCGGCTTCCTGGCCCAGGACTATGCCTTCGGCCGCGACGCCATCAAGGCCGGCAAGGAAGCCCTGGCGGCCACCGGCAGCAAGGCCAAGGTGGTGCACGAGGAATACGCGCCCATGACCACCACCGACTTCACCGCCTCGACCCAGCGCCTGTTCGACGCGCTCAAGGACAAGCCGCAGCCGCGCGTTCTGGCCATCGTCTGGGCCGGCCCGAACCCGATGAACAAGATCGCCGACATGCAGCCGCAGCGCTACGGCATCGCCCTGGCCCCGGGCGGCAACATCCTGCCGGTGATGAAGACCTGGAAGAGCTACGCCGGCACCGAAGGCACCATTTATTACTACTACGCCTTCCCGAAGAACAAGATGAACGACTGGCTGGTGGCCGAGCACACCAAGCGCTTCAAGGCCCCGCCCGACATGTTCACCGCCGGCGGCATGGCCGCGGCCAGCGCCGTCTACACGGCCCTGTCCAAGGCCCCGAACGGCAACGGCGACCAGATGGCGGCCGCGATGGAGGGCATGAGCTTCGAGACCCCGAAAGGCACGATGAGCTTCCGCAAGGAAGACCACCAGGCGATCCAGCCGATGTACCACTTCCGCATCAAGAAGGACCAGAAGAACGAGTGGGACCTGCTGGAACTGGTGCGCGAGATCCCGGCTTCCGAGATGCCTCTGCCGGTGCGGAACAAGCGCTGACATGAGCTCGTTCGTTTCGCAGCCCGCTGTGCAGCCCTCCTTGTCCACCCGCGACCTGACGATCCGCTTCGGCGGCCACGTCGCGGTGAACGCGGTGACGGCCGATTTCTACCCCGGCACCCTGACCGTGATCGTCGGTCCCAATGGCGCCGGCAAGACGACCTACTTCAACCTGGTGTCCGGCCAGCTGCCCGCCAGCGCGGGCAAGGTATTCGTCAAGGGCGTCGATGTCACCCGCGCCGGGCCCGCGCGCCGCACCCGCATGGGCATCGGCCGCGCCTTCCAGCTGACCAACCTGTTCCCCAACCTGACGGTGATCGAGAACGTGCGCCTGGCGGTGCAGAGCCGCGCTGGCATGGGCCTGAACTTCTTCTCGATCTGGTCCAGCCACAAGGAGCTGGTCGCGCGCGCCGAGCACTACCTGGAACGCGTGTCCCTCATGGGCCGGCGCGACATGCACGTGGGCGCCCTGTCGCACGGCGACCAGCGCAAGCTGGAAGTGGCGATCCTGCTGGCGCTGGAGCCCGAGATCATGATGTTCGACGAACCCACCGCCGGCATGAGCGTGGACGAGGTGCCGGTGGTGCTCGACCTGATCCAGAAGGTAAAGGATGAGCGCAACAAGACCGTGCTCCTGGTCGAGCACAAGATGGACGTGGTGCGCCAGCTGGCGGACCGCATCGTCGTGCTGGTGAACGGCACCCTGGTCGCGGACGGCAAGCCCGTCGAAGTGATGCAATCGAAGATCGTACAGGAAGCCTATCTTGGAACATCCGAACCCCAACATGCTTAAACCTGCGGCGCCCGGCGGTGAACCCCTGCTGACGCTGTCCGGCGTGCATACCCACATCGGCCAGTACCACATCCTGCAGGGCGTGGACCTGGTGGTGCCGCGCGGCGGCCTGTCCATCCTGCTGGGCCGCAACGGCGCCGGCAAGACCACCACCCTGCGCACCATCATGGGCCTGTGGAAGGCCAGCAGCGGCAGCATCCGCTTCGACGGCAAGGACATCACGAAGATGGCCACGCCCGACATCGCGCGCGCCGGCATCGCCTATGTCCCGGAAAGCATGGCCGTGTTCTCCGACCTGACCGTGCGCGAGAACCTGCACCTGGCGGCGCGCAGCGGCCCGCTGGACCAGGCGCGCGTGGACTGGATCTGCGGCTTCTTCCCGGCCCTGAAGAAGTTCTGGAACTACCCGGCGGGGAATCTCTCCGGCGGACAGAAGCAGATGGTGGCGATCGCCCGCGCGATCGTCGAGCCGCGCAAGCTCCTGCTGGTCGACGAACCGACCAAGGGCCTGGCGCCGGCCATCGTGCAAAGCCTGATGGCGGCCTTCCGCGAGCTGAAGGAAACCGACACCACCATCCTGCTGGTCGAGCAGAACTTCAACTTCGTGCGCACGCTCGGCGACACGGTCAGCGTGATGGACGACGGCCGCGTCGTGCACGCCGGCTCGATGGCGGAACTGGCCGACGACGAGACGCTGCAGCAGCGACTGCTGGGCCTCTCGCTCGACTCCCACCAATAGGACACTCCATGAGCGCATCCCTCCCTGTTGCCACCCCGGCCGCCCCGCCCGCCGACACCGCGCTGCCGGCCGCCAAACGCGACATCGCACCGCTGCTGCTGGTGCCGGCGCTGATGCTGGCCGCGCTGCCCTTCTGCGGCAGCTTCCCCACCTGGGTCACCCTGACCGTCGCCGGCCTGGCGATGGGCATGATGATCTTCATCATGGCCAGCGGCCTGACCCTGGTCTTCGGCCTGATGAGCGTGCTGAACTTCGGCCATGGCGCCTTCGTCTCGGTCGGCGCCTTCACCGCCACCCTGGTGCTGCTGCCGATGCGCGGCTGGCTCGAGATGGACTCCCTGTTGATCAACCTCGGCGTGCTGGCGCTGGCGGTGACGGTGGCGATGCTGGCCACCGCCCTGATGGGCTGGGCCTTCGAGCGCCTCATCATCAAGCCGGTCTACGGCCAGCACCTGAAGCAGATCCTGATCACCATGGGCGGCATGATCGTGGCCGAACAGCTGATCCACGTGATCTGGGGCGCCGAGACCATCGCCCTGCCACTGCCGACCGCCCTGCGCGGGGCGATCCTGATGGGCGACGCCGCCATCGAGAAGTACCGCCTGGTGGCCGTGGTGGTCGGCCTGGTGGTGTTCGTGGCCATGTTCCTGACTCTGAACCGCACCAAGATCGGCCTGCTGATCCGCGCCGGCGTCGAGAACGGCGAGATGGTCGAAGCCCTCGGCTACCGCATCCGCCGCCTGTTCGTGGCGGTGTTCGCGGCCGGCTCGGCGCTGGCCGGCCTGGGCGGCGTGCTGTGGGGCCTGTACAAGGAAACCCTGTCGGCTGCGATGGGCGGCGAGATGATGGTCATGATCTTCATCGTCATCATCATCGGCGGCCTCGGCTCGGTGGGCGGCTGCTTCATCGGCGCCCTCCTGATGGCCCTGGTGGCCAACTACGCCGGCTTCCTGGCGCCCAAGGTCGCGCTGGTGTCGAACATCATCCTGATGATCGCCGTCCTGCTGTGGCGTCCGGCCGGTCTCTATTCGAAAATGCGGGGTTGACCATGCTCTACCGCCTTCTTTCCGGCGACAAGCCGCGCAGCCGCGCGCTGTCCGCCGTCCTGCTCCTGATCTTCCTGGGACTGGCCTTCGCCCCCTTCCTGACCTCGGGAGCGCGTCCGCTCAATACAGCGGCCACGATCTGCGTCTACATCGTGCTGGTGGCGTCCTACGACCTGCTGCTCGGCTATACCGGCATCGTGTCCTTCGCCCACACGATGTTCTACGGGATAGGCGCCTACGGCATCGGCATCGGGCTGTCGCGGGTCGACGAGCCCACCTGGAGCGCCGCCCTCGGCGGCCTGGGCCTGGCCCTGCTGCTGGCGCTCGCGCTGGCCCTGGTCGTCGGCCTGTTCGCCCTGCGCGTGCGCGCCATCTTCTATGCCATGATCACCCTGGCCGTCGCCTCCTCGTTCGCGGTGCTGGCCTCGCAGCTGTCGGACATTACCGGCGGCGAGGACGGCGTCACCTTCAGCGTGCCGGAAGTGCTGTCGCCCGGCTTCCAGCTGGTGGAGGACGAAGTCTTCGGACGCTCGATCGACGGCAAGCTGCTCACCTATTACCTGGTGTTCTTCGGCTGCCTGCTGCTCTTCCTGTTCCTGCTGCGCCTGGTGAACTCGCCCTTCGGCCGCGTGCTGCAGGCGGTGCGCGAGAACGAGTTCCGCGCCGAGGCGCTGGGCTACCGCACCATGGTCTACCGCATCTGGGCCAACTGCTTCGCGGCGCTGGTGGCGGCGCTGGCCGGCGCGCTGATGGCGCTGTGGCTGCGCTACGTGGGTCCCAAGACCTCGCTGGGCTTCGAGGTGATGACCGACATCCTCCTGATCGTCGTGATCGGCGGCATGGGCACCATGTACGGCGCGGTGGTGGGCGCGGCGCTGTTCATCATCGCCCAGAACTACCTGAAGGAGCTGATGGCGCACGGCTCGAGCGCGCTGGAAGGCGTGCCGGTGCTGGCCGCCGCCCTGCACCCGGACCGCTGGATGCTGTGGCTGGGCGTGCTGTTCGTGCTGTCGATCTACTTCTTCCCGATCGGGATCGTGGGCAAGCTGAGGCTGCGCAGCTACCTGGCGGCGCGGCGCTAGCGCGCCGTTTCTTCTGTCGTTCAAGCCTCCTTCGGGAGGCTTTTTTTGTGCCCGCCAGGCGACCGCGCCGCCGGCAGACGGTTCCGCCACAGCGTTTGCGCATAGTCCGGCGCTGTCCGCCTTCTCGCCACTAACATGGGAACGGCACTCGTCCAATCATGGCTTGGCCCTACGCGGAGTCGTCCATGCATCAAGCACTCCTCCACCTGGCGGCAGCCGTCCTCGCCGCGGCCGCTTTCTCACCCATAAATGCACATGCCATGCCGGTCCTGCTGGCCGACAGGCATGCGGACAGCCACAGCATCTTCGCCGGCAGCGAGCCAGTCAAGGCCGGCGCCGGGGTCCAGCCCTGTCTCGCCTTGGACATGGATGTCCTGCGTGCGGAGCGCACCGGCGCGGACGACGCGCTGGCATGGCTGCTGATCACGGGCGGCGCCGCGCTGCTGGCTTTCGCCCGGCGCCCGGCCGCGCGTATTCGGGCAAAGACACCAGGGCCATGAAAAAAGGCCGGCCGCCCCGAGGGACGCCGGCCTTCTGTACGGCACGGAGCGAACTTACGCCTGGCTCTTCTGCTTGAATGCAGCGACGCCGTTGGTGATCTCGGCCTTGGCGGCTTCCGCATCGGCCCAGCCTTCGATCTTGACCCACTTGCCCGGCTCCAGGTCCTTGTAGTGCTCGAAGAAGTGCTGGATCTGCTGCAGGCGCAGCTCTTCCAGGTCGTCCAGCTTCTGGATCTTCTTGTACATCGGCAGGACCTTCTCGACCGGCACGGCGATCACTTTCGCATCGCCGCCACCGTCGTCGGTCATCTTCAGCACGCCCAGCGCGCGGCAGCGCACCACCACGCCCGGCGGCAGCGGGAACGGGGTGATGACCAGCACGTCGCACGGATCGCCGTCGTCGGCGATGGTTTGCGGCACGTAGCCGTAGTTGCACGGGTAGTGCATCGCGGTGCCCATGAAGCGGTCGACGAAGATCGCGCCGCTGTCCTTGTCGACCTCGTACTTGACCGGGTCGGCGTTCATCGGGATTTCGATGATGACGTTGAAGTCGTTCGGCACATCTTTGCCGGCTGGAACATTGTTCAAGCTCATGGAATAGTCCTTGGTTGCTGAAGAATCAATAATGGTTCGTCATTATAGCGAAACGGGTCTCGCCTGTGCGGTGCAACACAGGCAAAGGTGCGAGTTTGGGGGAGTCGCCGGATCGCGGACGAAAAAAAAGCGGCCCGAAGGCCGCGTCCGTTTAGAGGATGCTCGCCAGCGCGCACTGGCGGTAGTGGTTCGCCGCCTCCTGCTCCTGCCCCAGCGCCTCGTGCATCTGGGCCAGCTTCAGGTGCGCCTCGCGCACCATCGGCGCCTCGGTCGCGTCCGACAAGGCCTGCTCCAGGTAGCGCTGCGCCTTGCCCCAGAGTTTCTGCTTGAGGCACAGCGAGCCCAGGGTCAGCGCCAGTTCCGGGTCGGTCGGACGCTGCTTGAGCCAGGTTTCGCAGCTTTCGATCTGGGCCAGCAGCGAGGGCGAACCGGAAGGACCGGCGGCGTCGCGGTAGGCGCGCACCACGCGTTCGTCCCAGTTGGCCTTGAGCGCATCCTCGGCAATGGCGCGCGCCTCGTCGTGCAGGCCGCGCGTATTGAAGGCGGTCGCCGCGCGCGCCGCGATATAAGGAATGCAGCGGTCCGCCGCCGGCACCGTCGACCACACGCGGCGGATCGATTCGGCGTCGTGGCCCGGCTCGCCCAGCAGGGCCTCGTAGGCCAGCTCGCGCAGGCGGCTGGAGAGCGCCGGGTGCAGGGCCTTGCGCTTGTCGAGGATGCGCACCAGGCGCAGCACCTCGGGCCAGTTGCGCGCCTGCTGGTTCGCCTTCATCGCCCATTGCAGCGCATGGATGTGGCGCTGCCCGCTGGCGTTCAGCTCGGCCACCGCTTCCAGCGCGGCCTCCGGCTGGTGGTCGTCGACCAGCAGTTCGGTCACCGTCATCAGGCGCGCGGTCTTCATCGAAGCGTCGTGCGCAATCCCGGCCAGCCAGGCGTCGCGGCGCGCCGGCTCGCGCATGCGGTGCGCGGCGCGCGCGCCGATCAGGCCCGCCAGGCCGGCGTTCTCGGGCAGTTCCGCAGCGCGCATGGCGGCCTTCTCGGCGTGGCCGAAGCGGCCTTCGAACAAGGCCTTGAGCGCATCGCGCAAGCCCTTGTTGCCTTCGCGCTCGCGCTTGCGCTGGCGGTAGGCGGCCACCCGTTCCGGCATCCTGAGCGTGGCGCTCAGCGCCCGCACCAGGCCGTACACCACCAGGAACAAGAGGATCAGCAGCACCACGAACAGGTTGAGCGACA
This sequence comes from Massilia sp. AB1, assembly GCF_018119385.1. Classification (NCBI taxonomy): domain Bacteria; kingdom Pseudomonadati; phylum Pseudomonadota; class Betaproteobacteria; order Burkholderiales; family Oxalobacteraceae; genus Massilia; species Massilia sp. AB1. Next base: position 19,370 of record NZ_JAGKSG010000039.1, read on the forward strand.
TGTCGATCCGGTGCGGCGGATAGAACAGCACCACATTGCCCGGATTGAAGCGCGCGGTCACGGCAATGCCGATGGCGGCGGCCATCAGCGCGACTAACCAGAGGAGTAAACGCATGGCTTATTGCTTCGCTTTGTAGTTGCGCACGGCGTTCAGGCTGTCCGCCAGGGTCGGCATCTCGATCTGCAGGTTGTTCGCCTGCACCTGGCGCAGCGCGGCCTGCACCGACTGGGTGGCGCGGGCGCGCGTGTCGAAATACTTGAGCAGCGTTTCCTGGGCCGTCGTCAGGTCGTCGCGGAAAGTCGCTTCGTTCCGCGACAGCAGGGCCAGGCGGGCGTTCAGCAGGCGCAGCTTGAGGTTCTCGCGCACGAAATAGGATTCGCCCGGCGACAGCATCAGCGCTTCCGGCTTCTCGACGCTGCGCACGCGGATCAGCTGGCGCAGGTCGTCCCACATCTCCTGGGTCCAGTTGCTCCAGGTCTGGCCGACGCGCTCGCCCAGGGTCAGGGCCGCGGGCGGGGCCTCTTTTTGCTTCTTGCGGCTGTCGCGCACCGGGGCGGCCGGCAGCAGCGGCTTTTCGTCCGAGACCATCGGCAGCGTATCGACCTGGGCGATCACGTTGTCGAGGCGCAGGGCGACGCCGGCCATGTCGACCGCCGGCATGCCCTTGAGCTTCTCGATGTCCGCGGCGATGGCGCGGCGGATGGTCAGGAATTGCGGCTTGTCCGAGCGCGACAGCGAACGGTCGGCGTTCTGCAGCGCGATCAGCGCGCCCTGCACGTTGCCGGCCAGTTGCAGCTGCTGGCTGGCGGTCGAGAGAACCTGTTCGATCTCCGACAGCGCCCACTCGTCGCGGTTCTTCGACAGGTCCTGGTAGAGCTGCTCGAGGGCCAGCTGCTGGCTCTGGGCCTCGCTCTGGCGGCTTTCCAGCACGCCGACCTTGATCTGCAGGTCCTTGGCCTGGTCCGACACCTCGCGCGCCAGCGCGGCAGTCTCGGCGTTGACGGCATTGCCCTTCTGCAGGCTCAGCGCCATGTCCTTGCGCAGCGAGTTGATGCGGCTGTGCGTGGAGATGGTCTGCACGGCCAGCAGCACGGCCAGTACCGTGACGGCCAGCGGCAGCGGCTGCTGCAAGGTCTCGAAAATGCTGCGTCCGTGCGCGCGCGGCGGCGCGGCGACAGGCTCGGTCTTTTGAAGACTCGTCGACGGCGTCCCGGACGGCTGGGCTTGATCTGGATGATTGGGCAGTTCGTTCATTCTTGTGATTGTAACGCGGCAAGTAATCTTGCGTCGCCAGAACCGGTCTGGGTGATCCTGGCAAAGCCGAGCGTCCGGGCCGTTTCGGCAATCCGTGCATGCGGCACGATCAGGTGCTGTCCCCGCAGGCGATTCTGCCCGGCAACAGGGTCCAGCTGCCCGGCCAGCCCGACCAGTCCGCGCAGGGCTTCGGAGCTCGTGATTATCCAGTCGTTTGGCCGTGCCAGCAAGGCATCCAGCCGTGTGGCGAGCTCAGGTGTCAAAGATGGGACACTGCGCCGGTAGGCGGCCACGGTGTCCACCTGGGCGCCGGCGGCGCGCAAATGCTCGGCCAGCAGCTCGCGGCCGCTGTCGCCGCGCACGATCAGTACCCGGCGCCCGGCCAGGCTGGCCAGGTCCAGCTGCTTGAGCAAATGTTCGGAATCGCTCGGATCCTGCTCGGCCGGGCAATAAATGGTCGCGTTGGCGGAATTCACGCCATGGCGCGCCAGCGCCATCCGGCTGCCCTCGCCCACGACGGCCAGCGCCACGCCGTCCGGCCAGTGTTCGACGTGGGCAAAAGCCGCGTCCACCGCGTTCGGCGACACGAAGGCCACCAGCGCAAACCCGGCAAGCTGCGCCATCACCGCGCGCAGCCGCTCCGGATCGTCCGCCGGGCCGATATCCAGCAGCGGCAGCACGACCGGCGTACGCCCCAGCGCCGCGACGGCCTCGGCCAGCGGTTCCGCCTGGGCGCGCGGACGGGTGATGACGACGGGGTCAGGCATCCGCGCCGGCGTCCTGCTTGCAGGCTTCGAGGATCGCATGGGCGTCCTGCTCGGCCAGCAGCCTCGACACCTGCTCGCCCAGCAATTCGGGCTGGGCCGCCGCCCCGGACACTTCGCCGCGGGCGACGCGCTTGCCGTCCGGCGTGGCGACCATGGCGCGCAGGCGCATCTGGCCGCCCTCAACCTGGGCGAAGGCCGCCAGCGGAATCTGGCAGCTTCCGCCGAAGATCCGCGACACCTTGCGCTCGGCCATGACGGCGTGGGCGGTGTCTTCGTGGTTCAGCGGCGCCAGCACGGCGCGCAGGTCGACGCCGTCGCTGCGCTGGCCGCTCAGGATCTCGATCGCCATCGCGCCCTGCCCGGCCGCCGGCAGGCTGTACTCGGGTTCGAGCAGCGCGCGGATACGCTCGGGCAGGCCGAGGCGCTTGAGGCCGGCCGCGGCCAGGATGATGGCCGCATAGTCGCCACGGTCGAGCTTGCCAAGGCGGGTGTCCAGGTTGCCGCGCAGCGGCTGGATCACCAGGTGCGGATAGCGGGCCGCGATCAGGGCCTGGCGGCGCAGGCTGCTGGTGCCGACCACGGCGCCGGCCGGCAGCGCGTCCAGGCTGGCGTAGTCGTTGGAGACGAAGGCGTCGCGCGGATCCTCGCGCTCCAGCACGGCGGCCAGTTCGAAGCCCTCGGGCAATTCCATCGGCACGTCCTTGAGCGAATGCACGGCCAGGTCGGCGCGGCCCTCGGCCATCGCGACCTCGAGTTCCTTGACGAACAGGCCCTTGCCGCCGACCTTGGACAGGGTGCGGTCCAGGATCTGGTCGCCGCGGGTTGTCATTCCTAGAATTTCGACGCTGCACTCCGGATATAATGCAGCGAGTCGGGCGCGCACGTGCTCTGCCTGCCACATGGCGAGGCGGCTTTCGCGGGATGCGATAATCAGTTTCGCGGGCGCCTGCTGCGCCGATTCATTAGCTTTCAACTCGGATTCTTTCACTGTCGTTGAGCCCATCCGGACGATGCCAGTAACCGGCTCTTGCATAAGATCACAAATTTTATCATGGGCCATCTTGCAGACCATGGCTAACAGCCATCGCACAATCATTTAACTTGTGGTCGATATGGACAACGTAGCTGCACATGACAACCCCTCCGGCGCGGACAAGGATGCGCCACTGAAAGAAGACATTCGCCTGCTGGGCCGCATTCTGGGCGACGTATTGCGCGACCAGGAAGGCGACGCCGTGTTCGAGGTGGTGGAAACAATCCGCCAGACCGCGGTGCGCTTCCGCCGCGAAGCCGATCCGAAAGCCGGCGAAGAGCTGAACGCCCTGCTGCACAAGCTCACCCGCGACCAGACCATTTCGGTGGTGCGCGCGTTTTCCTACTTCTCGCACCTGGCGAATATCGCCGAAGACCAGCACCACAACCGCCGCCGCCGCGCCCACCTGCTGCACGGCTCCGGCCCGCAGGCCGGCAGCGTCGGCTATGCGCTGGACAAGCTGGTCGACGCCGGCGTGAGCCAGGAAACGGTGGAAGGCTTCTTCAAGGAAGCCCTGATTTCGCCGGTGCTGACGGCCCACCCGACCGAAGTGCAGCGCAAGAGCATCCTGGACGCCGAGCACGACATCGCGCGCCTGCTGGCCGAACGCGACCTGCCGCTCACGCCCAAGGAACGCCAGCGCAACACCCAGCTGCTGCATGCGCGCATCGCGACCCTGTGGCAGACCCGCATGCTGCGCTACTCCAAGCTGACCGTGGCCGACGAGATCGACAACGCCTTGTCCTACTACCGCATCACCTTCCTGCGCGAAGTGCCGGCCCTGGTGGACGACATCGCTTGCGAAATCGCCGCCCACTACGGAACCGACAATGCGAAGCTGCACGACGCCACCTACCTGCAGATGGGCAGCTGGATCGGCGGCGACCGCGACGGCAACCCGAACGTCAACGCCGACACCATGCGCCACGCGCTGACGCGCCAGTCGACCACCATCCTCGACTTCTACCTGGACGAGGTGCACGCGCTGGGCGCCGAGCTGTCCGCCTCGACGCTGATGGTGGACGTGTCGCCGGCCCTGGAAACCCTGGCCGACGCTTCGCCCGACAATTCCCCGCACCGCAGCGACGAGCCTTACCGCCGCGCCCTGATCGGCATTTACGCACGCCTTGCCGCCACCGCGCGCGAGCTGGGCGTGGGCCACATCCTGCGCCGCGAAGTCGGGCATGCCGCGCCCTACCTCGACCCCGAGCTGTTCGCCGCCGACCTCGAAGTGCTGGCCGACTCGCTGCGCGCCAACCACGGCGCGGTGCTGATCGAGCCGCGCCTGGCGGGCCTGAAGCGCGCCGCGCGCATCTTCGGCTTCCACCTGGCCTCGCTCGACATGCGCCAGAGCTCGGACGTCCACGAGCGCGTGCTGGCCGAGCTGTTCGCGCGCGCCGGCGTCGAGGCCGACTACGCCGCGTTGAGCGAAGAACAGAAGGTCGCGCTGCTGCAGCAGGAACTGGCCCAGCCGCGCCTGCTGTACACCCCTTACGAGACCTACAGCGACGAGACCAACGGCGAACTGGCGATCCTGCGCACCGCGCGCGAGATCCGCCTGCGCTACGGCAGCCGTGCGATCCGCAACTACATCATCTCGCACACCGAGACCGTCTCCGACCTGCTGGAAGTGCTGCTGCTGCAAAAGGAGACCGGCCTGATACGTGTGTCGGCCGGCGCCTGCGACGTCATGGTGATCCCACTGTTCGAGACCATTCCCGACCTGCAGCGCGCAGCCGGCATCATGTCGGAGTGGATGTCGCTGCCGCTGGTGGCGAGCGTCATCGAGAAGCAAGGCCGCCTGCAGGAAGTCATGCTGGGCTATTCGGACTCCAACAAGGACGGCGGCTTCCTGACCTCGAACTGGGAGCTCTACCAGGCCGAACTCAAGCTGGTCGAGGTCTTCGAAGAGCAGAACGTCAAGCTGCGCCTGTTCCACGGCCGCGGCGGCACCGTCGGCCGCGGCGGCGGCCCGAGCTACGACGCGATCCGCGCCCAGCCGCCGGGCACCGTCAACGGCCAGATCCGCCTGACCGAACAGGGCGAGATCATCGCTTCCAAGTTCTCCAACCCCGAGATCGGCCGCCGCAACCTGGAGCTGCTGGTGGCGGCCACCCTGGAAGCGAGCCTGGCGCCGCACGCCAGCAATGGCGCGGGCGCGGAGCGCCTGGCGCGCTTCGAGGGCGTGATGGCGGAACTGTCGGAGCGTGCCTATAAGGCCTACCGCAACCTGGTGTACGAGACCCCGGGCTTCACCGACTACTTCTTCGCCGCCACCCCGATCGCCGAGATCGCGGAACTGAACCTCGGTTCCCGCCCTGCCTCGCGCAAGTCGACCCGCCGCATCGAAGACCTGCGTGCGATTCCCTGGGGCTTCTCGTGGGGCCAGTGCCGCCTGCTGCTGCCGGGCTGGTACGGTTTCGGTTCGGCCGTGAGCGGCTGGCTGAACGAGGGTGAGCGCGACAGCAAGCTGGAACTGCTGCGCGCGATGTTCCACGACTGGCCGTTCTTCGCCACCCTGCTGTCGAACATGGACATGGTGCTGGCCAAGACCGACCTGGCGATCGCATCGCGCTATGCGGGGCTGGTGGCGGACGAGCAGCTGCGCGAGCGGATCTTCAAGCGGATCGCGGCGGAGCATGGAGAGACGCTGCGCTGCCTGGAGGCGATTACGGGAGCCGCTGAACGCCTGGCAGGCAATCCGCTGCTGGCACGGTCGATCCAGAACCGGTTTGCCTATCTCGATCCGCTGAATCACTTGCAGGTGGAGCTGATTCATCGCCGCCGTGCGCTGGCGGATAATGTGGATCCGCGGGTGAATCGCGGGATTCATTTGTCCATCAACGGTGTGGCGGCTGGCCTGCGTAATACAGGCTAACAGTGCATAACGAACTTGGGTCCCCGCCTTCGCGGGGATGACGTGCTGGAGAACGTAGTCATTAGCGTTTGAGTCGTCATTCCCGCGAAGGCGGGAACCCAAGTTTGTACGGCAGCCAACAGCCTTACTGGGAACACGCCCCCAGCACCGCCCCCTTGCTCAAATGCGCCTCCACCGCACTCGGCGCCACGCACACCTGGCTCGCCGGATTCGAGCTGCTTCCCGTCTTGTGGCACACCGCCACCTTCCCATCCCCACAGCGCGCATCGATCACCGGCACCGTCACGCTGGCCTGCGCGAAGCACCCCTGCGGACTCGCCGCCTGCACCGTGAAGCTGAAGCTGCCCGCGCTGGTCGGCGTAAAGCTCGTCACCGCGCCGCTGGTCGCCGATAGTCCGGCCGCCGGGCTCCACGCGTACTCCGCACTGGCCCCGGCCTTGTCGCTCGCCGTCAAGCTCACGCTCTGCGGCCCGTAGCCCAGCGTGATCGCAGCCGCTCCCGCCGTCACTTCCGGCTGCGGCATCGTACCCAGCACCTGCACCGACGCCTCGGCGCTGGACTCATGACCACCCTTGTCCAGCGCCGTCAGCTGCACGCGCTGCGTCCCGATATCCGAGCACGAGAAGCTCGACCGCGACAGGCTCAGCAACTCCACGCCCCAGTTGTCGGTCGTCCCGCCGTCGACCTCCGCCGGCGCGATGCTGGCCGTGCCATTCGCCAGGGTCACCGACGCCTCGCGGGTGCGCACCACGGGCGGCTCGAAATCGTTGCTGACCGTATTGGCGCGCGCACTCTCCACGCTCAGGCGGTTCAGCGCGGTCACGGTGTAGTAGTAATACTTGCCCGCTTCGGCGGTCCTGTCCGCGAAAACCGGCGTGGCCATGTCGGTCGCGGCCAGCAGCTTGCCCGGCGCATCCAGGTCCATGTCGCGCTGCTCCGAGCGGTAGATCGCGAAGCGGCGGGTCTTCTCGAACTCGTCCGCGCTGTCGCCAGGCGCGGTCCACGCCAATTGCACCGCATTGTCCTGGTCCAGGCTCGCGGCCAGGTTGGCCGGCGCGCCGGGCGCGCCCAGGCCCTTCCAGGCCATCACCGGCAGCAGCGCCGGGCGTTTGTAGTGTCCGTTCATCAGGCTCGTCCGGTAGCCCAGCGCGTTCCCCTGCAGGAAGGCGTGGCGGAAGTGGATCTGGCCAGAGATGTTCCACAGCGAGCGGTTCAGGGCGATCTGGTTGTTGATCTGGTCGGGGTTGGTCCAGCCGCTGGTGTTCATCTTGTAGTCGGCCAGGCCGACGTACATGTGGCGCGCGTAGGCGTTGTTGTTCCACCAGGGGACCAGCAGCGAATAGTCCGAGCCGGCCTGGCCCATGTACCAGTAGACCTGGGGCGCCAGATAATCGACCCAGCCCTGCTCGATCCACTTGCGGGTGTCGGCGAACAGGTGCGTGTAGTGCTGCAGGGCGCCGGCCGCCGTCGGCGAGCCGACCGCCGGATCGCTGCTGCTGCGGTAGATGCCCGAGGGCGAGACGCCGAACTTGACCCAGGGCTTGGCCGCCTGGATGCCGGCGTTGACGCGTTCGATCAGCAGGTTGATGTTGTCGCGGCGCCAGTCGGCGCGGCCCGCGGCGGTATTCGGGAAGCCGCGCGGATCGGCGGCGTAGGCCGCATCGTCGTTGATGACGCCATTCGGATAAAAGTAGTCGTCGAAATGGAGTCCGTCGATATCGTAGCGGTTGACGATGTCCATGATGACGCCGACCACGTGGTCGCGCACCTGCGGCAGGCCGGGATTCAGGATCTTCACCGTGCCCACCTGCAGCAGCCACTCGGGGTGCGCGCGCGAGACGTGGCTGGCTGCATACTGTGCGTTGTTCGATTCGGTGGCCGTATTCGCCACGGCGCGATAGGGATTGATCCAGGCGTGGAACTCCATGCCGCGCTTGCGCGTTTCGGCGATGGCGTACTGCAGCGGGTCCCAGCTTGGCGCCGGCGCACTGCCCTGCTGGTTGGTCAAGTAATAGGACCACGGCTCCAGCTCGCTCGGATACATGGCGTCGGCCTGGCTGCGCACCTGCAGGAAGGCCGCGTTCATGCCGGTTGCCTTGTTATGGTCCAGGATGCTTGCTAACGCCGCCCGTTGCTGCTCGGGCGTCTGCAGGCGGTTCGGCCAGTCCAGGCTCAGGTGGGTGCTGATCCAGACGCCGCGCAGCTCGCGCTTCGGTGAAACAGTCTGGGCATCGGCGTGGGAATAGGAAGCGACAAGCATTGCGGCTGCCGCGGCAAGCAAAAGTTTTTTCATGTTGTCGTTTTTTGCAGGGTTGAAGTCGACGCACGCGAAGGCCGATGCGCCTGTGGCAGCCACGCCGCCTCTCCCCGCGCCGCGTTTCCGCCATCTGCGACAGAGAGTACGCGGCTGTCATTTTTGCAACCAATGAAATTGCGACAAGCTTACATAACCGGCATGCATGCCTGCGATCTCGTCACAATATGCATATTCGACAACGAAGGCGCCGGCAGGCTAGCGCTTGAAGGACAAGCCGATGGTGAAGGCGGTATCGGGGGTGCGGCTGTTGAGGCCGCGCGAGAACATGGCATCGACCTGGCAGGACTTGGAGAGCAAATACGCGGCGCCGACATCGAAACTCGCCTGGGTGCCGCCATGGCGGCCGCGCGCGATCTGCGGCAGCGCCACTTCGGCGAAGCCGCGCAGGCGTTCGTTTACTTCCTTCCCGAGCACCACACCCAGGACGCCGAAGGTGTAGCGGCGCCCCTCGTCGTCGCGCTCGCGGCCCAGGCCCGGCATCACACCCAGCGACATGCCCGACGGGAGCTCCCACTCGCCCGCCACGCGCAGCGAGGGCCGCACCCCGCTGCCGCGAAAGGCGCGCGAGCCGCTTGGCAGTTCGGCGTGCAGCAAGACGCCGACCGAAGGCAGCCCTCCACGCGCGTCCATCGTATGCCACTTGAGCCCGAGCGAGGTGTCGGCATGGCCCGACCCGCCGCCCTGGACATGGATGCGGCCGTCGGTTTCCACGCGCAGTTCGAGATCGTCATGGACGCCGACGCGCAGCAAGGTCGGCGTCGCCACGCTGCGCTCGCGGCCCGCTTCATGGCGGTCGCGTTCGAGCAGGAGGCTGGTTTCCAGCTGCAGCCGGCCCTTGCCGACGACCTTGCTCGATTCGACGAAGTCGGGGCGGTCGGTCACGATGGCTTCGTCGGCGGCCTGCGCGCAGTGGATGGCGCACACGGCCAGTAGCGCGGTGGCGCAGCGGGACAGGATGGCGGTCTTCATTGATGTTTCCAAGCGAATGCTGTGGGCAGCGTGACCTGTATCGTATGTCAGGCGGGCGGCGTGGCGCGCACAGAAGTTGAGGCCGGCGGCGTGCGGGCAAACTTGGGTTCCGGCCTTCGCCGGAACGACGTGCTGAGGGTGCGGACTACGGATATTTTCGACAGCTCGCTTCTAAGCACGTCGTACGCGCCACTGGCGCCTACGACTTCCGGCGAAGGCCGGAACAATGCCACTGGCATTGTTCCGCCCAAGTTCAACCAGCTAAAAACAGCCACACAAATAAAAAATGCCGCCCACAAGGGCGGCATTCTCACCAAGCCATAAGGACTTAGTTGTTGTGCAAGAAGGTCTTCAGCTTGTCCGAACGCGAAGGCTGGCGCAGCTTGCTCATCGCCTTGGCTTCGATCTGGCGGATACGCTCGCGGGTCACGTCGAACTGCTTGCCCACTTCTTCCAGGGTGTGGTCGTTCGACATCTCGACGCCGTAGCGCATGCGCAGCACCTTGGCTTCGCGCGGGGTCAGCGAGTCCAGCACTTCCTTGATCACGTTGCGCATCGAGGCGTGCAGCGCGGCGTCCAGCGGGGCCAGGGTCGCGTTGTCCTCGATGAAGTCGCCCAGCTGCGAATCGCCGTCCTCGCCCATCGGGGTTTCCATCGAAATCGGCTCTTTCGCGATCTTCATGATCTCGCGAACCTTGTTCTCCGGCATTTCCATCTTGGCGGCCAGGGTCGGCAGGTCCGGTTCGCTGCCGGTTTCCTGCATGATCTGGCGCGAGATGCGGTTCATCTTGTTGATGGTCTCGATCATGTGCACCGGCACGCGGATGGTACGGGCCATGTCCGCGATCGAGCGCGTGATCGCCTGGCGGATCCACCAGGTCGCGTAGGTCGAGAACTTGTAGCCGCGGCGGTACTCGAACTTGTCCACGGCCTTCAGCAGGCCGATGTTGCCTTCCTGGATCAGGTCCAGGAACTGCAGGCCGCGGTTGATGTACTTCTTCGCGATCGAGATCACCAGGCGCAGGTTGGCCACGGTCATTTCGCGCTTCGCCTGGCGGGCGCGCTTCTCGCCGGCCGCCATCTGCTTGTTAATGCGGCGCAGGTCGGCCAGCGGCAGCGCCACGCGCGCCTGCAGGTCGATCATGCGCTGCTGCAGTTCCTTGATCGCCGGCAGGTTACGGCCCAGCACGGCGCTGTACGGATACGCGCAGTCGACTTCGCGGTCGCCCCATGCCAGGTCGGTCTCGTTGCCCGGGAAGACCTTGATGAAGTGGGCGCGCGGCATGCCGCAGCGGTTCACGCAGATGTCCAGCACGGCGCGTTCGATGGCGCGCACTTCGTCCATTTGATGGCGCAGGGTGTCGCACAGCTTCTCGACCACCTTGGCGGTGAAGCGAATGCCCAGCAGCTCGTTCGAGATCACTTCCTGGGCGTCGTTGTAGGCTTCCGAGCCGTAGCCCTGGGTCTTGAACGCATGGCCCATCTTGTCGAACTGCTTCTCGATCAGCGAGAACTTCTCGAGCGCGCCCTTCTTCAGCGCGGCGAGCTGCTCGGCCGAGTAGCCGGCCGCGCCACCGCCGCCGCCTTCGCCCTCTTCTTCCTCTTCGACTTCCTCTTCTTCCTCTTCCTCGTCATCCGACGAGGCGCTGGCCGCCGCCGGGGCCGGCGCCGAGGATTCGTTCAGGTCGACGAAACCGTCGACCACATCGTCGATCTTCAGCTCGTCGCTGGCGATCTTGTGCGACAGGGCGATGATTTCCGAGATCGTGGTCGGGCAAGCCGAAATCGCCTGCACCATGTCCTTCAGGCCCTGCTCGATGCGCTTGGCGATCTCGATCTCGCCTTCGCGGGTCAGCAGCGACACCGCGCCCATTTCGCGCATGTACATGCGGACCGGGTCGGTGGTGCGGCCGAAGTCGGAATCGACGGTCGACAGCGCGGTGGCGGCGGCGGCTTCCACTTCGTCTTCGCTGGTCGGGGTCACGGCCTGGTCCGACAGCAGCATCATTTCCGCTTCCGGCGCGCGCTCGTAGACGGCGATGCCCATGTCGTTGAAGGTCGCGATGATGCCTTCGATCGCTTCCGGATCGATGATGTTTTCCGGCAGGTGGTCGTTGATCTCCGCATGGGTCAGGTAGCCGCGCTCCTTGCCCATGTTGATCAGGTTCTTCAGCTGCTGGCGGCGCTTTTCCAGTTCCTCGCCCGAGAAACCGGCCTCGTTCAGCACGCCCAGGCCCTTGGCCTTGCGCTCGCGCAGCTTCGACGCCGCCTTCAGTTCGGCGCGCTCGACAGCGTTCAGCGCCGCGACTTCGTCGTTCTCCGGCACGAACTCGCTCGGCTTGCGGCCGCGGCGGCCCGGCACCTTCACCTGCGGCAGCAGGTAGCCCGTGGTGTCGATCGAGGCCAGCACGGCGGCATCGGTGGTCTGGCTGACGGCGCCGACGGCGCTCGGGGCGACGGCCGGGGCCGGGGCCGGCGCTTCGGTACGGCGTGCGGTGCGGGTGCGCACGAGCTTCGGCGCAGCGGCTTCGGCGGCCGGCTCGGCGGCTGCTTCGGCAGGTGCAGCTGCAGGCGCAGCTTCCGGCTCGGCGACGGCCTTCAGGGCGGCCAGCTTGCCGCGCTTGCGCACGATGACCGGCGGCGCGGCCGGGGTTGCCGGCACGGCCGGCAAGTAGTCATTTGCAGCGTCGGCATCCGCAGCGTCGTTGGCGGCTTCGGCAACCGGCGCCACCTCGACCACCGGCGCGGCGACCGCTTCGACCACTTCTGCCTGGACGTCGGCGACCTGCTCGGCGACCGGCTCGCCAGCCTGGGCTTCAGCAGTCTTCAGCGAGGCCAGGCGCGAACGGGTCTTGACCACCGTCACCTTGGCCGCAGCTTCCGTTTCCAGGAAATAAGAGGTCGCGGTTTTCGGCACTGCCAGCGGCGCCGAGCTCTTGGCCGGTGCTTTTTTCGCTGTCAGTGTCAAGGTTTTGGCGGTGTTCTTCATCTAAAGCTCTCCAGTCGAGGCGGGGGCGCGCCTGCGAAGTCAATAATCCAGCGGGACCCGCGGAGCGGGTCCTGGCAAATGTGGTTCGGAAGTGGCCCTACCTTAGGGCGAAGGGCGGGACTTCAAGCACGGATTTCCTCGTCCCGCACGCAAAGGCAGAGAGCGGCGGGAAGAAAGAAGGATCGGTGGTCAAAATCGCGGTGTGCATGTCGAACGAAAAAAAGCCCGTCGGCTGAAACGGGCTTGCATCTATTTTTCTAGAAGAATAGAAGGAGGCGATATTATGCCCCAACGCAAGATTTGGTGATAATTGAAATATCCGATAATGGATATAAGCAATTCGTATATTAGCAAGCCTCCTTCGGCTCCCCTACGGGTTCTGCGTCGGCGCAAGGCTTACGCAAGGCAAGGGGCGGATCATACACGATTTCGCGGCCGCGCGCCCGTGCCACGTGGCGTAAAACCCAACAATATCCTTGGAACAAGTACGGACCTAGTACAATACTATGCGCCCGAGCGACGTGCTATCCTTCGCTTTCCCGTTCTTACCATGAAGTCAATGAATACCAATACCCCTGCAGAGTCCGCCGACATCACCGCCACCCCAGCCGCTCCGGAACAGGCCAAAGCGCCCGCCCTGTCGGCCCGTGCACTGCTCAAGCAGCTCCAGCAGGAGTTCCCCGCCTTCCGCGATTGCCTGCCGCTGGCGATCGGCATCGACAAGCAGTTGCTGGCCCGCATGCCGGGACTGGACCGCAAGACCATGCGCGCCGCGCTGGGCATCCACACCGGCTCCATGCGCTACCTGCGCGCCATGGAAAAGGCCAAGGTGCGTTTCGACCTGGACGGCACGCCGGGCGCCGAGGTGACCGATACCCACCGCCTCCACGCCAAGGAACAGCTGCAGGAACGCTTCAAGAAGGAAGCCGAGCGCAAGAAGGCCGAGCGCGACGCCGCCGCCGCGGAAGAAGCGAACCGCAAGCGCCAGGAAAAGCTGCAGGCGCTGGCCAGCAAGTTCTCGCGCAATTGATGAGTGTCGATCCGGACGAGCTGCTGCCGCCCTATGTCGGCATCCAGCTGGCCGACGTGCGCATCGTCCGGACCGAGGCCGAGGCCGCAGCAGCGCTGAGCGCACTGTCCGAGGCCGACGTGATCGGCTTCGACACCGAATCCAAGCCCACCTTCGCCAAGGGCGAAGTCTCGACCGGGCCGCACCTGGTGCAGCTGGCCACCGACCGGATGGCTTATCTGTTCCAGACCGCCAGCACGGCCGGCAGCGCGACGGCCCTCATCGTGCTCAAGCCGGTGCTCGAATCGGACCGCATCCTGAAAGTCGGCTTCGGCCTGGGCGACGACGTGCGCCGCCTGCGCGCCAAGCTCGGGATCGAACCGCGCAACGTGCTCGACCTCTCCACCGCCCTGCGCCGCGGCGAGCGCAATTCGCTCGGCGCCAAGAGCGCGGTGGCGCGCTTCTTCGGGCAGAAGCTGCAGAAGTCGCGCCGCATCACGACCACCAACTGGGCCATGCCGCGCCTGAGCGAGAAGCAGGTGCTGTATGCAGCGGACGATGCGCATGTGGCGCTGCGCATCTACCGGCACTGGCGCGCCAATCCACCGGACTAGCCGGCGCCGCCGGCCGGCACCGGGCGCGCGGCGGCGGAACGTTCGAGCGCCCGTTCGACGATGCTGGCCAGCTCCATCAGCTGGAAGGGCTTGCGCAAGACCAGGTCTTCTCCGATCACCTCCTCGATTGCCCGCATGTCCGCATAACCCGTGGCGATGATCATCGGCACGCCCGGATAGGCCCGGCGTGCGTGCCGCATCAGCTCGGCACCGGTCATCCCCGGCATCAAGTAGTCGGTGATGATCAGGTCCGGGCGCCCCGCCGCCAGCGCGTCCAATGCCCTGCGGCCATCGGGCGCCTCGGTCACGGCATGGCCCAGCGCCTCGAGCGATTCGACGATCGAGCGCCGCACCGCGGCGTCGTCCTCGACCACCAGGATGCGCACGCCCTGGCGCCGGCTGGCCTGGAGGTCGTGCACCTCGGCCGGCGGCGCGTCGTCGTCCAGGTTCGCCAGCCGCAGCCAGATCTCCACCGTCGTGCCGGCACCGGCCTGGCTCACGATGCGCGCGGCGCCGCCCGATTGCCGGGCCATGCCGTAGACCTGGCTCAGGCCCAGGCCCGTCCCCTTGCCGACAGGCTTGGTGGTGAAGAAGGGCTCGAACACGCGGGCGGCGATCTCCGGCGGCATGCCTTCGCCGTTGTCGGTGACGGCGATGCACATGAAGTCGCCCGCCAGGGCCAGGTCCGGGGGCGCTTGCATGACGGCCGCATGGAAGCACAGTTCGCCGCCCGCCGGCATCGCGTCGCGCGCATTGATCGCCAGGTTCAGCAGCGCCATTTCCATCTGGTTGGCGTCGGCCAGGACACGGGCTTGCGCCCCGTCCGGCTCGAAACGCACGCGGATGCCCGACCCCAGCGAGGCGGCCACCAGCTCGCGCACGCCGTCGAACAGCTCCTCGACCGGGATCGGGCGCAGCACCAGGCTCTGGTTGCGCGAGAATGCGAGCAGCTGGCTGGTGAGCTTGCCGCCGCGCTGGCAGGCGCGGCGCGCCACTTCCGCCCGCTGGCGCGCCACCTCATCCCGGGATAGCATCAGGATCAGGTCCATGCTGCCGCTGACCACGTTCAGCAGGTTGTTGAAATCGTGCGCGATGCCGCCGGTCAGACGGCCGATGGCTTCCATCTTCTGCAGCTGGACCATGGCCTGCTGCACCCGTTCGCGTTCGATGACCTCGGTCATCAGGCGGTCGTTGGCCTGGGCCAGCGCCCGGGTGCGCTCCTCGATGCGCGCCTCCAGGGTCGCGTTCAGGTGGACCAGCGCCGCCTGGCTCTCGCTCAGGCGCTGCGCCGTGCGGGTTCGGTCGGCCAGCACGTCGCGCGCCTGGTACTGGCGGCGCCTGGCGCGCAGGGCCGAGGTGGCGGCGCTGCGCACGGTCTGGGTGCTGAGCGGCCGCTCGAGCAGGATGACGTTGCCCAGGTCCTTGAGCCAGGCGCGCGCGGGGTCGCCCGCGTCGACGACTCCCATCAGCTTGCCGAGCAGGACCACGAAGGGGAAGTCCGACCAGGCCTCCTGTCGTCCAAGCAAGTCGGCCAGACGCGCCAGCTCCGCGCCATGCAGGGCTTCCTCGGCCACGATGGCCCCCCCGGCCCCTTCCTCGATCGCCCTGAGCAGCGCCGGGAAGGTGGCGACGATCAGGCAGCCATGGCCGTCCTGCGCCAGCACCGAGGCGATGACCTCGGCGTCGCGTCCGCGTGGCGCGAAAACCAGCAGGCGGACGTCGCGGGCGCTAGTCTGCGGCATGCGGCGTCGGCACCATCATGGGCGTGGAACCGCGGTAGCTCGGCAAGCCGGTCAGCACCCCGTCGAAGCCTATCAGCGGTTCGCCGATCCGGATGCCGTCGCTGCCGAGCAGAAGCTCGTGAATGGTCAGCGCGTGGTTCGCGGTCCGGCTCTTGATGACCGTCACGGCGCGCCGTAGCCTGCCGCTCGACTCGAAGAAGCGCAGCAGCACGGTGCTGTCGCTCAGGTAGCTCAGGTCGACGTCGGTGCGCACCTCGCCGACCAGGCCGTGCTGGCCCAGCACCAGCACCGTGGTCACGCCCTTCTGGTTCAGGTAGGACAGCAGCTCGTGCATCTGCAATGTCAGGAAGTGCTCGCCCGGCATCGCTTGCAGGTAGGCGTTCAGGCTGTCGATCGCGATGAAGCTCACGCCGCGCAGTTCGACGGCGTCGCGCAGCATCTGCGCGAACTCGCCGGGCGACAGTTCGGCCGGATCGATATGGTGGATCGTCAGTTGTCCGCTGTCGGCAAAGGGCCGCAGCTCCATTCCCAGCGAGGCGCTGCGCGCGAAGAAGGTGTCGAGGCCTTCGTCGAACAGGTAGAACGCGGACTTCTCGCCCCGTTCCAGGGCGGACAGCATGCAGCGGGTCGACAGGGTCGTCTTGCCGATGCCCGAGGGGCCGACGATCAGGGTATTCGTACCGCGCACCAGTCCGCCGCCGAGCAGGCTGTCCAGGCCGGGCGAGCCGGTCGAGCGGACCGCCGCGGCGAATTCTCCGCTGTGCTCGGCCGCCACCAGGCGCGGAAACATCGTGATGCCGCCGGTATCCAGCGTGTAGTCATGGTAGCCGCCGCGGAAGCGGATCCCGCGCATCTTGATGATGTTGACCCGGCGCCGCTCCTTGCCGAACTCCTTGGCGATCTGCTCCAGGCTGATCACGCCGTGGGCGAGGCTGTGCAGGTGCTGGTCGGACTGGCTGGTCTTGTCGTCGAGCAGCAGCACGGTGCAGGCGCGGGCGGCGAAGAACTGCTTGAGCGCCAGGATCTGGCGCCGGTAGCGCAGCGGATTCTGGGCCAGCAGGCGCAGCTCGGACAGGCTGTCGAACACCACCCGGACCGGCTTGACCAGGTCGACCTGGTTCATCACGTTGCGCGTGGTCTCCCCCAGTTCGACCTCCGAAGGATGGAACACCGACTGCTGCGCATCGATGTCCAGGTCGGTGTCGCCGGCCAGCTCGAACAGCGCCAGCTCGCCCAGCCTCCAGCCATGGCTGGCCGCCACCGCCCGCAGCTCGTCCGCCGTTTCGGACAGCGTGATGTACAGGCCCTGCTCGCCCTTGCGCATGCCGTCGAGCAGGAACTGCAGGCCGAGCGTCGTCTTGCCCGCACCGGGCGAACCTTCGACCAGGTAGACGCGCTGCGGCGTCAGCCCGCCGCCGAGGATATCGTCGAGCCCGTCGATACCGGTGGAGATGCGAGGAGCGGCGCCGGAACCGGTTGCAGGTGTCGGTGGGGAAGAAATCATGGTGCGGCCTATATTGGAAAATGACTACCGCAAGCGCGCGACGGCGCCGACGGCGGCGTCATGAGCCCGCGGACCTGGCGCTCCTGGTCGGAGACGACGGCAGCGCACGTGGAGGACAATACCACTTAATCAAAGGGAACAGCGCTCCGGTGAGATGCCGGTCCGCCCGTAAAGCATTGATCCACGTTATCATCCAGGCATTTCCCTTGCCGATGTGATGCGATGAACCCAGGCCGTTCCTGCCTTCTGCTTGCCGCCGTACTGATCTTTGCCTGGCCAGCCGGTGCCACGCAGGCCCAGACCGCGCAGCCGGTGCCCGACACCCTGGCCCAGCGCCTGGTCGCCTGCGCCTCCTGCCACGCCCGTGTCGACGCGGGCGGCAACCCGGTCAACGACAGCTACTACCCGCGCATCGGCGGCAAGCCGGCCGGCTACCTGTACAACCAGCTGCTGAACTTCCGCGAAGGCCGGCGCCAGTATCCCTTGATGACCTACCTGGTCGACCACCTGCCCGATCCCTACCTGCGCGAGATCGCCGGCTGGTTCGCGGCCCAGCACCCGCCCGCGCCGCAGCCGGCGCCCAGCAGCATGCCGCCGCAAACCCTGGAGCGCGGCCGCCAGCTGGTCTTCAACGGCGACAAGTCGCGCAATGTGCCGGCCTGCGTCGCCTGCCACGGCCAGCGCCTGACCGGCGTCGAGCCCTCGATCCCCGGCCTGCTCGGCCTGCCGCGCGACTACGTGAACGCCCAGTTCGGCGCCTGGCGCGACAAGCTGCGCCGCGCCCACGCACCCGACTGCATGGCCGAGATCACCGCCCGCCTCACCCTGGAAGACGTGAACGCGGTCTCGAGCTGGCTCGCCGCGCAACCCGTGCCGGGCGACCCCCGCCCCGCTGCCGCCACATCGATCGCACGCCCGCTTCCGCTGGCCTGCGGCAGCGCGAAGGACAGGCCATGAAGAAGCGGTCCATCGCCCTCCTCGCCGTCGCCGGCGCCGTCCTTGCCGCCGCCGCCATCGCCTGGCCGCGCGCCCAGCACGTGCCCGCCGCCTCGCCCGCCGCCTTTGCCGCCACGCCCGGGAACATCGCGCGCGGCGCCTACCTGGCCCGCGCGGGCGACTGCATCGCCTGCCACACGGCGCGCGGCGGTCCGGCCTATGCGGGCGGACGCGCGCTCGACACGCCTTTCGGCCGGCTGCACGGTCCCAACCTGACGCCCGACCGCGAAACCGGCATCGGCGACTGGAGCGCGGACGATTTCTGGAACGCCCTGCACAACGGCATCGGCCGCGACGGCCGCCTGCTCTATCCGGCCTTCCCTTACACGAACTACACGCGCGTCACGCGCGCCGACTCGGATGCGCTGTACGCCTTCTTCCGCAGCCTGCCGCCGGTACGCCAGGCCAACCGCCCGCACGAACTCGATTTCCCCTACAACCAGCAGGCGATGCTGGCCGGCTGGCGACTGCTCTACTTCCGCCCCGCCGTCTTCGAGGCCAGGCCGGCGCGCAGCGCCGAGTGGAACCGCGGCGCCTACCTGGTCGAGGGACTGGGACATTGCAGCGCCTGCCACAGCACGCGCAACCGCCTGGGCGCCAGCGGCGAGACCTTGTCCGGCGGCCTGATCCCGACCATCGGCTGGTATGCGCCCTCGCTCACCGCCGGCAGCGAAGCGGGACTCGGCGACTGGAACAAGGAGCACATCGTGGCGCTGCTGGGCACCGGCATCTCGCCGCGCGGCTCGAGCACCGGCCCGATGGCCGAAGTGGTGGCGCGCAGCCTGCAGCACCTGACGCCGGAGGACCTGGGCGCGATGGCGGAGTATCTGAAATCGCTGCCGGCGAGCGAAGCGCCGAAGCCGGACGTGGGCGAACCCGCCAGCGAGCAGCTGCTGGCCGAGGGCAAGCGGATCTACGACGCGCAATGCGTGGACTGCCACGGCGCCGACGGCAAGGGCAAGCAGCCCGCCTACCCGCCGCTGGCAGGCAACCGCGCGGTGACCTTGAGCCCTGCGGTGAATGCGATCAGGCTGGTGTTGAATGGCGGCTTCCCGCCCGGGACGACGGGCAATCCGCGCCCCTACGGCATGCCGCCCTATGGCCACGAACTGAGCGACGCCCAGGTGGCGGCGGTATTGACCTATGTGCGCGCCAGCTGGGGCAACGCGGCCCCGCCGGTCGGCGCGCCGGACGTGAACCGCTACCGCGCCGTGCCGCTGGACTGATTCACACCATGTCCGCGAACGCCACCCGGTCGGTGGTGGCGGCGCGCGCATCCTCGACGCGCACCTTGTGCGCGGCCAGCAGCTGCTCCAGCGAAGCGTTCATGGTATGGCAGCCCGGATCGCGGCCGCTGTTCATGTGGGTGCGGATGCCGCCGATGTCGCCTGCCTCCAGCAGGCGCATGATGGTGGCGCTCGGGGTCAGGCACTCGGTGGCGAGGTGATAGCGGTTGCCTTCGCGCGAAGGCAGCAGCGCCTGGCACAGCACGCCGCGCAGCGCGTGCGCCAGCGCCTGGGCCTGGGCTTCCGAATTGCCCAGCAGGCGCAGCATCTTCTGCAGTCCCAGCTCGGTCGAGCGCGCGTGCAGGGTGGCCAGCACCAGCGGACCGGATTCGGCCAGCGCCAGCGCCTCCTGGGCGGTCTGGGCGTCGCGGATCTCGCCGATCATGATCACATCCGGGCGCTCGCGCAGCGCATCCAGCGCACCCAGGTAGTAGCTCTCGACGTCGCCATCCACGCCCACCTCGCGCTGGGTGATGATGCATTTGCGCTGCGGGATCAGGGTCTCCACCGGGTCTTCGATGGTGATGATGTGGCCCGAGCGCTGCTTGTTGATCTCGTCCAGGATCGACGCGATGGTGGTCGACTTGCCCTGGCAGGTGTCGCCGATGATCAGCACCAGGCCGCTGGTCAGGCGCGCGAACTGGAGTTCGTCTTCCGACAGGCCCAGCTCGGACAGCGCCAGCGGCGCTTTCGGGAAGCGGCGGATCACGCAGCCCAGGCGCTTGCGGCCCTGGAAGTGGAAGCAGTTGGCGCGGATGCGCGCCGTGTGTAGGTCGATCGCGCGGTCGAAGGCGCGCACCGCGATGCGCTCGGCCCAGTTCGGCTCGATCACGTCGAAGAACTCTTCCAGCTCTTCCTTGGTGATCGGCGAATCCGTCACCGCCACCAGGCCCTTGGGCTGGCGCAGCATCAAGGGGCTGTTCTGGTGAATGATGATGTCCGAGAACACCAGTTTCGAGTTCAGCAGGTGCAGGATCTGCTCGACCAGGGTCCCGAACACCGGGTGGTCTTCGTTTTCAATATACGAGAGAGTGGGAATCTGCGAAGAGGTATGGTGTTCCATCTGGCCCGGGACGCTAATAAAAGATCAAGTGCGGACCATTATAAAACCAGTCCCGGCCAAAAATTGCAATATCGAAAGCAAAATTGCTTCGCGAAACGCTCAGCGTGAGAAAGCTGCAACGATCCGGTCGCCGAACAAGGTGATCGCGACGCCCAGCGCCACCACCAGGGCGCCCGTCAGGCGCACCGCCGACACCTTGCGCATCGCCATGTGGATCAAGCCGAAGTGGTCGATCGCCATCGAGGTGAACAGCTGGCCGGCGATCACCAGCACGATTAGGCTGAGCAGGCCGATGCGCGGGGCCAGGAATACGGTGCCGAACACGAAGGCGGCGCCGAGGAAGCCGCCGGCGAATTTCCACAGCGGCTGGGAAGGCAGCGCCGCCAGGGTGGCGCCCAGGCCGCTCAGGCCGTCCTTGGCCAGGGCCATGCCCAGCAGGGCCACGGTGCCGCAGCTGAAGGAAATCAGCGCGGCGGCTACGGAATTGGCGCCGATCGACGAGGCCAGCTGGCTGTTGACGGCGGCCTGGACCGACATCGCAATGCCGACGCAGAAGGCCACCAGGAAGAGAATCAGGTTCATCGCACTACTCCGCCCTGGAAAATCCGGGGAAAAAGCGCACGATTTTAGTGCATATGGCGGCGAACAGGTAGTCGGTGCGCGTGGCGGCCTGTCCGCCCAGCATGCATTCCACTCCGCGAGCCCTGCCGTTCGTCGCAAACGCGCCACGCCCGTCCGGGGTATTGACTAGCATCGCCTCACTGACATTTGCATCCACAGGAGACGACCATGCACAAGAACCGACTCACTTCCCCCATCCTGGGCAGCCTGCTGCTGGCCGCCGCCCTGGTCGGCGCCGCCGCGCCCGCCTCCGCCGGCCCCTGGCCCTTCAAGGGCGAGCAAGTCGAGGGCAGCGGCAGCGTCAAGCGCCAGGCGCGCCAGGTCCAGCATTTCACCGGCGTGGCGCTGGAGCTGCCGGCCCGGCTGGAGCTGCGCACCGGCGCCGCCGAGGGCGTGACGGTCGAGGCCGACGACAATCTGCTGCCGCTGATCGAGACGGTGGTGGAAGACGGCACCCTCAAGGTGCGCCCGTCCAAGCGCAACCTGAATCTGCGTTCGCGCAACATGAAGATCGTGGTCACCGCGGCCCAGGTCGACCGGCTGTCGCTGGGCGGCTCGGGCACCATCGACGCCGACGCCCTGCGCGGCCAGCGCCTCCAGTTCGACCTGGGCGGCTCGGGCAAGATCAACGTGCGCAGCATCGAGGGGGAATCGGTGTCGGTGACCCTGGGCGGCAGCGGCGAATTCCGCGCCGACGGCGGCTCCGCGCGCAAGCTGTCGGTATCGATCGGCGGCTCGGGCGACGTCGACCTGGGCAAGGTGCAGTCCAACGACGCCAGCATCAGCGTGGGCGGTTCGGGCGATGTGACGGTGTGGGCGAAGGATGCGCTGAGCCTGACCATCGCGGGCTCGGGGGATGTGAATTACTACGGCGATCCGCGTGTGAGCAAGTCGATTGCGGGGTCGGGGGATGCGCGGCGTCTGGCGGGTGCGCCGCGGTAATCAATGAAGGTGCGGCATGCATATGCCGCGTGTAACTTGGGTCCCGGCCTTCGCCGGGACGCCGGGGTAAGTGGCTCGAGGG